>JAUUPT010000136.1 GCA_030843315.1 Bacteroidaceae bacterium
CAAAAAAGCGTGGAACTTACACAATTCCAATGTAGAGGTACTGGTATACCCTTGAAAGAAACAGGCAAGCCCACGCCATACTTTCGTATAGCATGAACATTGCGCTATCAGTCTCTTTCAAATGAAAATTACCAGTTTTCTACATTGAGACGTTCAGCGAACGCTATGTTATATCTAAACGGACAAATCCGTCAAAATTCTATTTATCTGCCGCAAAGATAGCGAATATGTTTAAGGTAATAAAACTTAGGACAAGTCAATCTTTAGTGCAAGGTGCAAGTATCTATATAATAGATAGACTTGCACCTTGCACTAATCCTAAATGATTCTTATTCAGAATAGTTGTATATTAAAAAATAGTTGTATCTTTGAACCCAAGAGATAGGCAGACAAATAGCAGCCAAGAGCGGTCATAAAAGGGAATCAACAACCTTTTGCTAATTCGTAACCTATGACCTCTTATCCTTATGTAAATAATTGATTTGCAAGACATACCGAGAAAGGTTCATGTACCTCTCTCTCCGCTTTACTAAAAGAACGACTTCCATATATGTTTATCATTGCCAAATGAAACAATGGCAAATATTAAACACCGTATTCCCTGAAGTAATCACAAAGAATATTGAATTCACCGCTTATAAAGACAGTGATTTAGTTGTTGAGCATTGGCTTGACGATTAAATGAGAATTAAGAAATGAGAATAAGAGGAGTATTTTTTTCCCAGTTGGGAAAATATATTTTCCTAACTGGGAAAAAAAACAGGACTTCAAAACAAGAAATTTAGTGCCAAAGTAAAGGCTTTTGGCTTTTGTATCATATTTCGTTAATAAGATACCATGAACTTTCCCCTGTATTGCGTACTTTTGCCTTCAGCATCTATCAGTATGTAATAACCAATGAAACACATATTTATGAAATTGAAAACAGCTATTATTGCCGTCGGCTTATTGTCGAGTGGGGCATTGTTCGCCTCAGTTCCCCTGGTGAAGAACCTGCATGAAGGTTGGAAGTTCAAACAGGCACGATTGACTAACTGGTATCCCGCCACCGTTCCGGGAGTAGTTCACACCGATTTGTTGCAGAACAAGATCATTGAAGATCCTTTCTTCCGCCTGAACGAGCGCGGACTGCAATGGATTGACAAGGAAGACTGGATCTATGAAACCCACTTTACGCTGACTGCCGACATGGAGCAGAAGGAGAACCTGGATTTAGTGTTCGAAGGGCTCGACACATACGCCGATGTCTATCTGAATGAGGTCTGCGTATTGAAGGCGGACAATATGTTCCGTCGCTGGTCGGTCCCCGTGAAGCAGCATATAAAGGAAGGGGACAATGTGCTGAAAGTCTACTTCCACTCACCGGTGAAGGTGGATGCGCCGAAATGGGATGCACTGCCTTACCACTATCCGGCATCCAACGACCAGTCGGAAAATGGTGGGCTGCTCGACAAGAAAATCAGTGTATTTGCCCGTAAGGCTGGCTATCACTATGGCTGGGACTGGGGACCCCGTCTCGTCACTTCGGGCATCTGGCGCCCTGTATATATCCGTGCTTGGAGCGACTCGCGCATCGACGACGTGTTCATCGAACAAAAACAAGTGAATGCCGGCAAGGCAGTAATTGCCGGCCATGTGGAACTAAGCGCCGACAAGGACATAAACGGTGCCCTCGTTACCATCACCGATGAAGCTACCGGCAAGGTGCTTGGCAAGCAGCAGGCCGACTTGAAGAAAGGTACGAACCAAGTTACCGTGGACTTCACCATCAACAAGCCGAAACTATGGTGGAGCAACGGATTGGGTGATCCCCACCTTTACCGTTTCCGTGCAGACGTCACCGCTGATAAAGAACTCCTGGATTCAAAAACCGAGAGAGTCGGCATCCGCTCCCTGAAAGTCATCCATCAACCCGACAAAGACGGGCATACCTTCTATATCGAACTGAACGGACGCCCTGTGTTTGCCAAAGGCGCCAATTACATTCCGTGCGACAACTTCCTGCCGCGCGTCACTCCCGAAATCTACAAGAAGACCATTCTTGCCGCATCCGATGTTAACATGAATATGCTTCGCGTGTGGGGTGGAGGTATCTACGAGAATGATTTTTTCTATGATTTGTGCGACGAGCACGGCATTATGGTTTGGCAAGACTTTATGTTTGCTTGCAGTATGTACCCCGCCGAGGGTGAGTTGCTGGAGAATATACGCCAGGAAGCGATTGATAACGTGAAACGTCTGCGCAACCATGCCTGTATCGCCCTGTGGTGCGGCAATAACGAATGTCAGGATGCCTGGCTGGGCTGGGGCTGGCGAGGTGAGATAGAAAAGCAGAATAAAGCATATGTCGACAAAATATGGGCACAGTATCTGCAACAGTACCACGTCACCCTGCCCGAAGTGGTGAAGGAATACGCTCCCGAAACCTTCTACTGGCCATCTTCTCCGTTTGCTTTTGAGGGCGAGGTGTCCGGTACTACCGATGGCGACCGCCACTATTGGAGCGTTTGGCATGGCAAAGTGCCTATCTCCGATTACGACAAGGAGAAGTCCCGCTTCTTCAGCGAATATGGTTTCCAGTCCTTCCCGGAGTTTGAATCGGTGAAACGCTACGCCCCCGATCCCGAAGACTGGGATATCCGTTCCGAGGTAATGATGTCTCACCAGCGTGGCGGAGAGCATGCCAACGGGCTGATAGAAACTTATCTGCTTAATGAGTATAAGAAGCCGCGCGATTTCCAGGCATTCCTTTACATGAATCATGTGTTGCAGGGCGATGCCATCAAGACAGCCATCGAATCGCACCGCCGCCAGATGCCGTATAATATGGGGACACTCTTTTGGCAGCATAACGATTGTTGGCCCGTAGCCTCCTGGGCAAGCCGCGACTACTACGGACGTTGGAAGGCTCAGCACTATTATGCCCGCAAAGCCTTTGAAGACATTCTGATATCTCCGATACTGGAAGGGGACGACTTAAAGGTTTACGCCGTTTCCGACCGCATGAAGGGAACTTCCGGCAAACTACAACTCCAAGTGTGCCGTTTCGATGGAACGGTGGTTCACGATTGGAATAAGTCTGTCAGCGTTCCTGCCAATGACAGCCGTGCCTGTTTCTCGGCACCGCTCGCTGAATTGCTGAAAGATACGGCAAGGGGAGAGGTGTACGTTCGTGTTGTCTACACCGACAAGTCCGGCAAAGTATACGATAACAACTACTACCTGGGCAAGCAAAAGGAAATGAACTACCCGAAGGTAAATCTTACCACCGACGTCCGTCCCATCCAGGGCGGATACGAAGTAACGGTTGCCGCAGACAAGTTCGCCCGTGCCGTATTCATCTCTATTGCCGACAATGAAAGCGTGTACAGCGATAATTATTTCGATATTCAGCCGAAAGGCCACGTGAAGGTACAAGTGATGACTCAACTGCCTATTGAGGAATTCAATAAGTCGTTGAAGCTGACTTGCCTGAACAATGAATTCTAATTATACAGAGCAGCCTTAAATAAAATCTTATTTAAGGCTGCCTTTTTATTATCTTTTCTGCGGAAGATTAATAAATATTGCCTATCCTTTCCTTTGGTCGTTGCATAAGGGCTTCAATAAGACGGCTATTGTAATAGTGCTGAAACACATATTTCTTATAAATAGTAAATTTGCAAAAACGCAAGCTGTATAAGGTTAATATATGATAAATAAATGATTAATTATTCTTCATGTGTTGCTTTTATTAAAAATTATGCATTCATTTGTCTGACAAATAAGACTAATAAATGCAGCTTGATATATGGAAAACTTGAAAATTGATGGTCAGTCAATTACTTTGGTAGACCAAGTAGAAGACAAATTATTGAACTATTTTAAAAGTCGGGATTTGAAATTAGGCGATTCCATTCCTAATGAAGTAGAGCTGTCATCTGCATTGGGAGTGGCACGCAGTGTCCTTCGTGAGGCACTTAGCCGCTTGAAGATGATGGGAATGATTGAAAGTCGTACACGACGCGGAATGATTTTGACCGAACCATTCATATTAGGAGGTATGAAAAGAGTGGTTGATCCCCGCATCATGAGTCAGGAGTCCCTTCTAGACCTTCTTGGTTTCCGTGTTGCTTTGGAAATAGGAATCAGCAGCGACATTTTTCATAATATCACAGAACACGATATTGTAGAGTTGGAAGAAATAGTAAATGCAGGCGTTGCACTTGGAACGAATGAATACGCCAACCTCAGTGAATATACTTTCCATTCAAAGTTATATGAGATAACCGGAAATAAAACAATTATGCAATTTCAGAGTATTATTCATCCGGTTATGAATTTCGTTAAAACCAATTTACGCGAATTGGTAGAAAGAATAAATGTAGAATTAGAGAAAAAGGGGCAGATTGTAACACATACCGATTTATTGAACTTCATCAAGAATAAAGATGAAATGGGATATAGGAACGCCATCGAACAACATTTTTATGTGTATAAGAAATTAATATACGACAGGGCACTATTCCCGGAGAATATCCAGAATTAACCGCGATAAATAGAATAATCACAATAAATAAAATATGGCGAATGGCACGGATTATAAATAATTGTGTTCTATTGGTATGTTTTTGCCTGTTTGGGGTACTGAACTTAAAGGCTGCAACTACTTCCCATTCTGAAAAGATAAAATGGAACGTAGAGCCTATTCTTGATGGAGGAGTAGGTGCGTATGGTGCATTCTCTGGTTGGGTTGATGGTAAAATAATGCTGGCTGGCGGAACATCGGCTGACTTTGGCCAATGGGACAAATCGGTAATCTGCTTAGCTGAAAATGGGA
>JAUUPT010000032.1 GCA_030843315.1 Bacteroidaceae bacterium
TCCACCGGCTATGCCGATGCGGAAACGTCCGATCCCGACATTTACCGCGTACCGGGCGGTGAGTTCTACCTCAACCGCTGCGCCACGTTGCTCAATATGTACCTCATGGCTACTTACGGAGAAGGGCAGTATGTAGAAGCGTATCACAACCAACAAATCTATCTCAACCACAAACTCATTGAAAACAAACAACTGAGTCTGGCTGAAATACAAAATAAATCCGCTGAGTTCCTGGTACAATTCAGTGGGGTAAACGAAGTATATTCTGCTCATCGGCTACTCTTAGGCCCTTGGTCACCGCAGATAGAGCTCATCCGTAACAGCTTTCACCGCAAGCGTTCGGGCGACGTACTCATCAACGTGCTGCCGGGCTGGACCATCATGCAGGAGAATAGTACAGATAATCGCGTAGTACGCACTGCCAACATCCCCGCCCCGCTTATCCTGCTGGGTGGAGGCATCAAGGCAGAAACCATCCGCATACCTATCAGTGTTGACCGCATAGCCCCTACTCTGGCCAGTGTGATGCGCATTCGTGCCCCGAATGCAAGCACGGCAACTCCTCTGGAGTGGTAAAATAATCAGTGTTAATTGTGTTATCTGCTGCAAAATCAGTAACTTTGCGCAGCCTTTTAGAAATAATAATAAAAACAGATATATAATGGGATTTAATGAAATTTTAAGCTCTATCTTCGGCAACAAATCCGCACGCGACATGAAAGAAATTCAACCGTGGGTGGATAAGATTAAAGCTGCATACCCCGAAGTAGCAAAGCTGGACAACGACGCCCTGCGCGCCAAGACAGAAGAACTGAAAACTTACATCTACAACTCAGCTACCGAACAGCGCGCCAAGGTAGAAGAACTCAAAACAAGCGTTGAAAGCACCGAATTGGAAGACCGTGCAGAGCTCTTCAACCAGATTGACAAAATCGAAAAAGAGATACTGGAGATTTACGAAAAAGCATTGGACGAAGTACTGCCCACCGCTTTCTCTATCGTAAAGGAAACAGCCAAACGGTTCTCTGAAAACGAAGAAATAGTAGTTACTGCCACTGACTTCGACCGCGAACTGGCAGCTACCAAAGACTTTGTACGCATCGAAGACGACAAAGCCATCTACCAGAACCACTGGGTGGCAGGCGGAAGCGAAGTAACCTGGAACATGGTGCACTACGATGTGCAGCTCTTCGGTGGTGTGGTACTGCACAAAGGTAAGATTGCCGAAATGGCAACAGGTGAAGGTAAGACATTGGTAGCTACCCTGCCGGTATTCCTCAACGCATTGACCGGAAACGGTGTGCACGTGGTGACCGTGAACGACTACCTGTCCAAACGTGACTCCGAATGGATGGGACCGCTTTATATGTTCCACGGCCTGAGCGTAGACTGTATCGACAAGCATCAGCCTAACTCCGATGCACGACGCAAAGCCTACCTGGCAGATATCACCTTCGGTACGAACAACGAATTCGGTTTCGACTACCTGCGTGACAACATGGCCATCAGCCCGAAAGACCTCGTACAGCGCCAGCACAATTACAGCATCGTCGATGAGGTGGACTCCGTGTTGATTGACGATGCCCGTACTCCGTTGATTATCTCCGGTCCTGTGCCCAAGGGTGACGACCAGCTCTTCGAGCAACTCCGTCCGCAAGTGGAAATATTGGTAGAAGCCCAGAAAAAACTGGCTACACAATACCTGGCCGATGCCAAGCGTCTGATTGCTTCGGACAATAAGAAAGACCAGGAAGAAGGTTTCCTCGCATTGTTCCGCAGCCATAAGTGTCTGCCCAAGAACAAAGCACTGATCAAGTTCCTCAGTGAGCAAGGCATCAAGGCCGGTATGCTCAAGACCGAGGAAATCTACATGGAGCAGAACAACAAGCGCATGCACGAGGTGACAGACCCGCTGTACTTCGTTATCGAAGAAAAGATGAACAGCGTGGATCTGACCGACAAGGGTGTGGACCTGATCAGCGGTAACTCCGAAGATCCCTCATTCTTCGTACTGCCCGACATCACCGCCCAACTCTCCGAACTGGAAAACGAAACCAGCCTGACGGACGAGCAACGCCTCGAAAAGAAAGATGCCTTGATGACCAACTACGCCATCAAGTCGGAACGCGTCCATACCATCAATCAATTGCTGAAAGCCTACACCATGTTCGAGAAAGACGACGAATATGTGGTTATCGACGGCCAGGTGAAGATTGTGGACGAACAAACCGGACGTATCATGGAAGGCCGCCGCTACTCCGACGGTCTGCACCAAGCCATCGAGGCCAAGGAAGGTGTGAAGATAGAAGCAGCGACGCAAACTTTTGCTACGATTACTTTGCAGAACTACTTCCGTATGTATCATAAGCTGTCCGGTATGACCGGTACTGCCGAAACGGAAGCAGGCGAGTTGTGGGACATCTACAAACTGGACGTAGTGGTTATCCCGACCAACCGCCCCATCTCCCGTAATGATATGAACGACCGCGTTTACAAGACCAAACGCGAGAAATATAAAGCCGTCATCGAAGAGATTGAGAAGATGGTGGAAGCCGGACGTCCTGTCCTGGTAGGTACCACTTCCGTAGAAATCTCCGAAATGCTGAGCAAGATGTTGACTATGCGCAAGATCGAGCACAGCGTACTGAATGCGAAATTGCACCAGAAGGAAGCAGACATCGTGGCCAAAGCCGGTTTGAAGTGTGCCGTAACGATTGCAACCAACATGGCAGGTCGTGGTACGGACATCAAGCTGAGTCCGGAAGTGAAAGCCGCCGGTGGTCTTGCCATCATCGGTACGGAGCGCCATGAGTCCCGCCGTGTAGACCGCCAGTTGCGTGGTCGTGCCGGACGTCAGGGTGACCCGGGTTCTTCTGTATTCTTCGTGTCTTTGGAAGACGACTTGATGCGTCTGTTCTCTTCCGACCGCATTGCCAGCGTAATGGACAAGCTCGGTTTCAAGGAAGGCGAAATGATTGAGCACGGCATGATTTCCAAATCTATCGAGCGCGCACAGAAGAAGGTGGAAGAAAACAACTTCGGTATCCGTAAGCGTTTGTTGGAATACGACGACGTGATGAACAAGCAGCGTACCGTGGTTTATACCAAGCGTCGCCATGCTTTGATGGGCGAACGTATCGGCATGGATATCGTGAATATGATTTGGGACCGTTGCGCCGCAGCCATCGAAACTCCCAGCTACGAGGACTGCAAGCTGGATTTGCTGCAAACACTTGCTATGGAAACTCCATTCACCGAAGAGGAATTCCGCAACGAAAAGAAGGAAAACCTGGCCGAAAAGACTTTCGATGCCGCTATGGAGAACTTCAAGCGCAAGACCGACCGTATGGCACAAATTGCTTATCCGGTCATCAAGCAGGTGTACGAAACACAAGGCCATATGTACGAGAATATCCTGATTCCTATCACGGACGGCAAGCGGATGTACAACATCTCCTGCAACCTGAAAGCCGCTTACGATAGCGAATGTAAGGAAGTAGTGAAGTCATTCGAGAAGTCTATCCTGCTGCACGTCATCGACGAAGCATGGAAGGAGAACCTGCGTGAATTGGACGACTTGAAGCACTCCGTACAGAATGCAAGCTACGAACAGAAAGACCCGCTGTTAATCTACAAACTGGAATCAGTAAACTTATTCGACAGCATGGTAGAGAAGATTAATAACCAGACTATATCTATCTTGATGCGTGGACAAATCCCGGTACAGGAAGCTCCCGCCGAAGCACCGCAAGCTCCCCGTCAGGTAGAAGTACGTCAGGCTGCTCCCGAGCAACGCCAGGATCTGAGCAAGTATCGCGAACAGAAAGTAGACTTGAACGACCCGAACCAGCAGGCTGCCGCCGCACAAGATACACGCGAACAACCCAAACGCGAACCGATTCGTGCGGAAAAGACCGTAGGACGTAACGATCCTTGTCCTTGCGGTAGTGGCAAGAAGTATAAGAACTGCCACGGGAAAAATGCATAAACCATGATTAATGGCTTGCCGGTCATTAATCATTAAATACAAAAAGAGCCTCGAACGGTTAAAAACTGTTCGAGGCTTTTGTATATTCAGCTAAAAGACTACTTTTGCTAACTGGAATAATACGAAAAAACTATGACCAAATATCACTATTGTCTGTTATTGATAGGTTCGTTGCTGTTGGGTGGTTGCCAAAGTGTAGAGCAACTGTCCATTGACTATATGCTTCCGGCAGAAGTCAGCTTCCCGGCAACCCTGAAACGGGTGGCTGTTGTCAACAATATGCCGGAAGTACCGGACAATAAATTGATTGTCAGCGAGGAGGAGAAGAAGAAAGAGGAAAACGAACTGGCACGTATCACCAACTATTACAATGGAGACGCCGCCATCACTGCCGAATCCCTGGCGGAAGCCCTGGCCAACGAAAACTATTTCGATGAAGTCGTGATATGCGACTCTGCCCTGCGTAGCAAAGACATCTCTCCACGCGAAGCCACCCTGACACAAGAAGAAGTCGGCGAACTGACACAGAGTCTGAACGTGGATTTCCTGATAGCCCTGGAGAATATACAAATGCGCTCTACCCGCAAAATCAGTTATCTCCCCGAATGGGGTGCGTTCTACGGTACAGTAGATGTAAAGGTATATCCTACCGTAAGAGTATATCTGCCCAATCGCAGAGGACCGATGGTGACCGTAAACAGCAACGACAGCATCTTCTGGGAAGAAAGCGGAAACAGCGAAGCCTACGTACGTTCCCACCTCATCAGTGAAGAAGACTTGGTGAAGCAAGCCTCGGACTTTGGCGGGACAATACCCGTAAAGCATCTGCTCCCCTATTGGAAAACAGCCAGCCGCTATCTTTTCAGCGGTGGTTCCGTAAATATGCGGGACGCTGCCGTATATGTAAGAGAGAAGAATTGGGAAGAGGCCATCAAACTCTGGAAGCAGGTCTACGAAAGCAAAAAGGGAAAGCAGAAAATGTATGCAGCCTATAACATTGCCTTCGGCTATGAAATGCAAGACAGCATAGAAACGGCGGTAGACTGGGCATTAAAGGCACAAACCGTTGCCCGCGAAGTGGACAAGATAGACCAAAAACAAGGAACCGGAATAACCACCGAGAATGTTCCCAATTATTTCTTTACAAGTCTGTATCTGGGCGAATTGCAGGAACGAAAGGAGGGATTGGCCCGCCTGAACATGCAAATGAACCGATTTAATGATGATTTTTAGTCAAATGATGCAGAGGTAATTATTTTTTTTATACCTTTGAACAACCATTAAGAAAGAAAGACATTATGAAGCTCAGTCAATCGTCATTAGCACTCCTCGAAGAGACCCTCAAAAAAGCAATCAGCAGATATACCTGCGGTTGCGAACAAACCATTGTTACGGATATTCATCTGCAACCCAATCAGAATTCCGGTGAACTGTCTGTCTTTGATGATGAGGACGAAGAACTTGCCAATACAACCATTGAAGAGTGGATGACTTACGACGGGGATGACTTCTATGAAAATGTAGAACGTGTTCTCAGTAACATTCTCTGCAACCTGAAGAATGCAGGAACTTTCGATAAACTGACCATCCTGAAGCCTTTCTCCTTTGTGTTGGTAGACGACGAAAAAGAAACAATTGCCGAAGTCCTGCTACTGGACGATGACACCTTACTGGTGAACGACGAACTTCTGAAAGGGCTGGATGAAGAACTGGATGCTTTCTTGAAGGACTTGCTGGAGAAATAAGATTTTCTGCTCTTAATATAGTAGTGTAAACAAAAAGGCAATACTTGTTCCTTCGTTATACCAATTTTTCTGTTATAGCCAATTTTACCATTGCGGCCGTATTTTTTACTCCGAGTTTGAGCAGGAGATTTTTGCGGTAACTGTTAATGGTTTCCACACCAAGAAAGAGTTTATTGGCAATTTCCCGATTCGTATAGCCTTCGACAATGAGGCTTAAAAGTTCAGTCTCCCTAATGGTGAGAAATATTCCACCTTTCTCCTTGCGGGATTGAAAAACTGAATTTGCTTCTTCACTGAAATACTCACCGCCACCATAAACGGTACGGATTCCCTCTGTTATTTCTTCCGGTAAAGCATTTTTAAGGAGATATCCGCTGGCACCGTTATGGATCATTTTCTGCATATAGAAGTATTCCTTGAATCCCGTCAGGGCAATGATGCGTATCATCGGATAGTGCTGTTTGATATATTCGCAAAGTTCCATACCGTTTATGTCCGGCAGATTTATGTCGAGCAGAATGATATCGGCTGGTGTCTTTCTAAGCAATTCCTTACAGTCCGCACCATTCATTGCCGATCCGGCTACATTCATATCCGGTTCCGATTCAATCAATTGATTTATGCCGTCAATAACGACAGGATGGTCGTCTATTATTATAATCCGTATCATTGTCTTATATCTAATTCTATAGTAATTTCAGTACCTTTCTCCGGTTGGGAATAAATGTTCATGGCAGCACCTAACAAATCAACCCGCGAACGGACGGTAATCAATCCCTCTTTCGCCTGTGAGTCACCCAAACCTTTTCCATTGTCGGACACGGTAAGAGAGAGTTTATCGGCAGCCTGTATCATCTGTACATTTATCTCGGCGGCATCCGAATGTTTTAAAGCATTATTTATCAGTTCGCCGGCGATTCGATAGAAATTAATCTCTGTTTTTTCATCATAACGTTGTTCTTCTCCATAGAAATGGAAATCTACCCGTTCAGAACCTTTACAGAAATCTTCCAATATAGGCTTCAGGCCGAAACGAGCCAACGATTCGGGCATCAGATTATGAGCAAGTCTGCGCATCTCGGTAATGGACTTATCTATCAGCGTGATGGCTTCTTCCAGTTTCTGCGATTCACCCGAGATACCTTTTTTTACTTGTGCCAGGTCAAGACGCACCATCGTAAGCAGACCGCCCAGCCCATCATGCAGTTCACGGGAAAGGCGTCCGCGTTCATAGTTCTCGCCATCGAGTAGTGACGAAGCGGCCACCAATTGTTTTTCTTGTTCCAGCTTCTCAATCTGTTCCTTTATACGGATATGCTTTAACCGTTGATATCTATTAATCAGTATCAGAAAAACGAAAAGAAGAAATACTCCCCCACCACCGACAAGTGTCAGAATAAGATATAATTTACGTTCTTCATCCAATGTAGTAATTTGCAATTCCTTTTTCTCCGTTTCATAAGATACCCTCAATTCCTGAATAATATTTTCACGCTCAATGGAATGCAGCGAGTCCCGGTCGGTCTGATACCGGTTCCGGTAGTCTAAAGCGCGCCGCAAGTCACCCTTCTCTTCATAAAGTTGTGCCAATTCGTTCATTAATGAAAGATGGAGTTCGCGCGTATTCACCTTCAGCTTCATAATCCTTTCATAAATAGCGATAGCCTTATCGTATTCTCCCAATTTACGGTAAATTAATGCCTGGGTATAGTCGGCATAATAGTCATTTCCGCCTTTTCGATTCACTTCATCAATGATTTTCTGTGCTTCAAATGCCCTGTCAAGAGTCACCAAACATTCTGCCAGATTTATAGACGCAACAAACCAGGCTTGTTCAAAGCCAATCTTTTGACTGACAGCAACACACTCCTTAAAAAAGGGAACTGCTTTGTCCGGCTCATGGTCCACCGTCATATAAGTATTTCCCATATTGTTCAATGCCCGGGCCACTCCCATAGAATCGTTCTGTTGCCGGCTTATATGAAGCCATCGTTTATAAGCCGTAATCGCTTCCTCACTTCTGCCAAGATTGAAGTATAAAATACCGATATTGCTTAATGCTTGAGTAATCAGATCCTGATTCTCTTCCACCTCTCCTATACGTAAAGCCTGATACAGGCAATAAGAAGCCGAGTCATATTGCCCCATGATATCAAAAGCAATGCCTTTTTGCACCAACGCATTTCCCCTGCGGACAGCAAAAGAGTCGGCTGCCAAAAGGGGTAATAATTCATTTGCAGCCATAACCATCGAATCCCGATGCTTCATCTTGTAATAATACTGAATTTTCTCCTCTAAATCAGAAATATGAGTATCATCAAAATGTCCTCTGTGTGAACAGTTGGATAAAGAAAAAAACAAAGGAATCAACATTAATACGAAAGTATATTTCCTCATAAGCAGTTCGTTTTTCTTTCCGACAAAGATAAAGAATTAATCCGGGTATATCACCACCCCAAAAAGGGGTTTTTGATTGGCTGTCAACAAGAAACCCCTTTTTGGGGGTAAAATTCCTGAAGATATTCGTCTAATTTTGTTTTCGATAGATAACAAAATTGCGTAATACCATATTGGAAAATTAAATTAAAAGAGTATGAATGTAGTAGAAACAACAAAAAGCATCCTCTTCTCGCCCCGAAGTGAGTGGGAAAAGATTGGGAACGTAACAGAATCCCATGTAAAAGTTCTTACCGGATATCTTATCTGGCTGGCATTAATCCCTGCCATAGCTGCACTTATCGGATGGGGAGTAATTGGTTATAAAGTATATACGGTTCATATCGGCAGCCTTTCGCTCGGTATACGGTATGCGGTCATGCAGTTTATCTCCGTTATCGGTGGAGCCTACCTGACAGCCGGAGCATTTTATTTCCTTGCTCCCAACTTCGGTGCCGAGAAGAACTTCGATAAGGCCTTCCAACTGGCGGCATATTGCTACACGGCAATTTGCGTAGGCGGTATTTTCAACCTCTACTGGCCGCTCAGTTTCCTCGCTGCATTGTCGAGCCTATACAGCTTGTACCTGCTGTATATAGGCATCAAGCCGGTAATGAAAACCACTGACGAGAAGACAAACTCCTATTTCATTATGGCGCTTGTTTGCATGATTGTAGTGTCGGCCATAGTTTCCGGCATACTCGGCAAAGTATTCGGACTCAGCCTTTATAATTTCTAATCACCTAAAACTACCGAATATGAAACGGATATTTACCATTTTAGTTTGTGCCCTCGCAATCGTGGGCGCAACATCCTGCGGAAACGGCAGCAGTAATAAACAAGATGAAACCGAACAAATTTCCACCAAAGACCTCAAGGAGTTGGAAAAGCTGGCAAAAAGCGTCAAGGAGACGGTTGAAATCAAAGGAAACGATGTAATCCATACCTCTAAAGCATTTGGGATGACCAATACCGTCATCTACACTTTCGAGGGAAACAAGTGCGTCGGTCAGCTACAGATTTGGGAATATCCCGATAAGAAGACTACAGAGAAGTATTACGAAACGATGAAGGATATGGATTATTGCACCAGCGTAAAGCTTGACGGGAAGAAACTCATTTGTGAATTCAAACCGGAGATTTACCAATGGCTCACCCAACAAGAGCTTACCAAAGAGCAGTTCCGCGACAAGCTTCAGGAAGGGATTGACAATTCGAAGTGACGACCATTAAAGAAAGGAGATAGTCATGAAAAAGATACTGATAATCGCCATCGCAATGCTGATGGTTGCCCCGGCTGCACAAAGCCAGTCGTGGCTTAAGAACTTAGGGAAAAAGGTAGTAGAGCGTGCCAAAGACCGCTCGAAGCAGAAAGTGGAAGACAAGGTGAACGAGAAAGTGGATAAAACCGTCGATAAGGTTTTTGAAACCGGAGAAGATATTGTGACCGGCAACGACAAGGATCAAGACCAGCAGACCGAACAAACGAGCCGGCAGGACAAGCAGGCTACCACCACGGTAAACACGAACGATCCGAAAGCCGTGGAAATGGCCTATGCCAAGAGCGACTTCGTGGCGGGCGACGTGGTTATTTTCGAGGACAATGTCACGCAGGAACAGCTCGGCGAGTTTCCCTGTATGTGGGATCTACGCGAAGGCGTTGCCGATGTGGTAACCATAAACGGGGAAAAATGCATCAACCTGCAAAAGGATACGGAGATCACTCCGCTTATGAAAGACGGTTATGCTTATCTGACCGACGAGTTTACCGTGGAGCTCGATTTCTTTAATTTCGGCGAAGAAAGAGAAGAGCTTAATGACGATTACCAGCTTTACTTCTATCAGGGAGAAGGCACGAATACCACGGCATTCTATATCACTTTAGACCCGAGACCGTATAAAAAAACATTGGAACTCTCCTGGAATTGGCACGTGGGAGATGATAGTCGCCGCGGAAATACAGAGATATCGAACCTCGGTCAAGAAGCATTCCACCGGCTGGCGATCTCTTTCAACAAACGTGCGCTGAAAGTATATATCGATGGCGTCCGCTATGCCAATGTACCGAACGTCACGAAGCCCGATTGGTTCTTGATTGATCATTCGGGCTACAGCGAAAACGCCGCATTCATCAAGAATTTCCGCATCGCCAAAGGTGCCGTCCCCCTCTACGACCGCATGATGACCGACGGAAAATTCATCACCTACGGCATCACCTTCGACGTGGGTAAGAGCACCATCAAGCCCGAATCGATGGGCGAGATCAACCGCATCGTTAAACTGATGCAGGATAATCCCGACCTGAAATTCTCCGTCGAAGGCCATACCGACAGCACCGGCAACGAAGCCACCAACCAGACCCTCAGCGATGCCCGCTCGAAAGCCGTTGTCGACAAGCTGGTGGAAATGGGCATCGCCGCCACCCGTCTCACCTCTTCCGGCAAAGGGCAGAGCAATCCCATCGCCGACAACGGAACAGACGAGGGCCGAGCCAAGAACCGCCGGGTGGAGTTCGTAAAGATATAGGTATTACAGCATATATTAATGAAAATAAAAAGCGGAACCGAAAAGCTATATGAGTAGGATTAATTTTAATATTCAATGAATTATGAAAAGCATGAATTTATTTAAAAGAGCGATGTTTATATTGGTAGCCGCCTTGGTTGCTTGTTCGGTAGGTGCACAGGAAAAAGGTGACATGGCTGCGGGGCTTAACCTGTCTTACGGTCTGCATAGCAACTATAAGAACTTCGGTATTGGAGCCAAGTTCCAATACAATATAACCGATGCCATCCGTATCGAACCGTCGGCATCCTATTTCCTTAAGAAAGACTATGTAAGTATGTGGGACATCAACGCCAATGTACACTACTTGTTCCATGTGGGAGACGGCTTCGTGATTTATCCCCTGGCAGGTCTTACGCTGCTTGGCGTGAAAGCCGATATAGGCGATGCCTTAGGAGAATGGGAAGAAACGGCTGAAGAATATGGTGTGGAGACTGACGCTTCCGAATCCAAGTTCGGTGTCAATCTTGGTGGCGGCGCACAATACTGGCTGACCGAGAACTTTGCATTAAATCTCGAAATCAAGTATCAGTTAGTAAGTGATTTCGACCGTCCGGTTATCTCCCTGGGTGGTGTATTTAAGTTCTAAAGATATTATTTCATTTATATACTATGAATTATGAAAACGAAATTTTGGTATTTATTGCTGTTAGGCTTCCTATCCTTCAGCATGATGACTGCAAGTTGCAGTGACGACAAAGAAGAGATGGAACAGCCTGTACCACCGGATAAACCGGACAACCCGGATGAACCGGATAAGCCGGATGAGCCCAAGCCCCCCGTTATCAATGTAACGGTGACAATGAAGAATGCCGCCGTAGAGGGTGTAGTGACAGATGTGGACGGTAGCCCGCTGGCGAGTGTGACCATCTCCAGTGGTGAATCGCAGACTACAACCAATGAGATGGGACTGTTCTCTTTCGACCGCATAGCCAGTGCCAACGGACGCTTTGTCTTCACTTTCAAAAAGAACGGATATTTTACCATTACCCGTTCGGGTACATTCAAGGATAACCTTTCCATGCATGTAGTGATGCAGAACAAAGGCAGTGGAAGCAATGTCGCATCTTCTTCTTTCGCTGCAACTCAGGCAAACACCTTACAGGCAGACGGCATGAAGGTTGCCATTCCTGCATCTTCCATCGTCACCACCAGTGGCGAGGCCTATACAGGAACGGTGCAGGCAGACATGCTCTACTTTTCGTCGGACAACGAGAACTTCACTACCATGATGCCCGGCAGTGATATGGCAGCCGTGCGCACCGACTTGAGCGATGCTACCCTGGTATCTTACGGTATGACGGAAGTCAGCCTGACCGATGGCAACGGCAATCCCCTTCAATTGAAGGAAGGCAGCAAGTCCGAAATGACTTTCCCCATTCCTGAAAGCATGAAGAATAATCCCCCACCCACTATTCCGCTGTGGTACTTCAATGAAGAAGCCGGTGTATGGGTGGAAGAGGGGGTAGCCACCTTAGAAGGCGATGTCTATGTAGGCAGTGTAAGTCACTTCTCCTGGCACAACCTCGACGTGCCCGAAGAACGGGTCACCATTAAGGGTAAGGTGACCGACTGTAAAGGGCGTCCCGTTCCGCGTGTGCTTGTCACTGTGGACCAGACCAGTGCCCTGACTGCCTTTGACGGTTCCTATCAGGTATATGTCCCCGCCAACACTCCGGTGACCGTTACCGTGAAAAGTGGTGACTACCTCTCTTATTCTCCCGAAGCAAGTGTTTCCGTCGCTGCTCAGGCAGGAGGTGCTACGGTGGAAAACATTGATCTGGAACTGTCTTGCATCCCCGTTATCAGCGGACGCATCACCAACTCTTGCTCTGACTTGGTAGGTGCCTATGTATGGGCAGAATACATCTTGGAAGGCGAAACCGTGAAAACCGTCCCGATCTGGACTTCAGCCGACGGTTCCTTTGAACTTCGTATTCCCGGCACTTCCGGCAAAGCCGTCCTTTGGGTACAAACCGCCACGGGTGACCGGATGAGCCGTGAATTTGAACTGACAGGGCAGGATATCACCATCACCGGACTGGAAATTTGCGAGGAGTTTGAGGAAGGTACACTAACCATCACCATTGAAGGCGGACAGACTGTCGTAGTTCCCTGGACATCACAGCAAGCTGTCGGTATGCTGAACGGTACGGAGATGTATATTATAGGTGGACAAGAAATGATATGTTACATTACGGATTATCGGGGAGTAGACCGGGAGAGCACAGGTACACTCATTTATGCATCGGATGAAGTCTATTGCCAGTTTGATCCTGTTACTTATATCTTCACTGCTTCCGATAAGGGAGGTTATGAGGTAAGTATTACGGGAACCGGACAGGCGATGGACATAGTTACTTATGAACCCCGAAACGCCACCATTACCGGTAAGATTTCCATACCTATCATTATCGAAGTGACCGAGATTGACAACGTGAGTGAATGGAGTGATGTGGGTATGGGAGCCTCCATTCCCCAGATGCCGTTACCTGTCGATAAGTTAGCGAAGATAACATTCGGTGGCTTGGATGCTGCTGTAGCAGGACTTTCCTACAAGAACAAGACGGAAAGCGACTATAACGATGTGAAATCAACCGTAGAAAAGGCCGGTTACACTATAGTGGAACAGGAGGAAACCGATGCCGAAGGAAACAAAGCTGTATTTTACCGGAAGGATGACAATTTAGTGATAATAGCTTACTACCCGAATGGAGGAGAAAGTATCGTGGGAGAAGAAGAAGAAGATTATAAACTCACCATCATCCTCTGCGAGGGCTACAGCAAGATACAACAGTTCGGCGATCTTTTCGGACCGGATACAGATACCCGAAGCACTCCCGTTTTACGCACTGAACGAATGCTGAAGGTGCTGAAGCTTAGGAGAGCGTTGTGATAAGATTCAAGAGTCCGGGAAGTAATACATCTATCCGGTTGCTCTTGAAATAA
Source organism: Bacteroidaceae bacterium (assembly GCA_030843315.1). GTDB lineage: Bacteria > Bacteroidota > Bacteroidia > Bacteroidales > Bacteroidaceae > Bacteroides. The sequence continues at coordinate 13,684 of JAUUPT010000032.1, forward strand.
AAAAATTAGCCCTTGCAATAAACTGATATTGCAAGGGCTAATTTTTTTATTCTATGGCAGTTCTACTTAATCTTCACGCCAAAGAATTTGGAACGGCCCGTAATAAACAGAGTATTGCCATCCTTTCCGCCAAATTGCAGAGTGGAAGGACGCTCCGGCACACGAATCATTCCCTTTTTATTACCATCTTTATCGAATATATAAATTTCTCCATCGGCTACATATAAGTTCCCTTCCTTATCTACTGCAGAGCCAAACTCTCCCTGCTCTACAAAATATTGCAGATTGGAAAGCGTACCGTCATTGGCAACATCCATCTTCACCATACGCCGGTCATATTCATCGGACGTATAGAATGGCTTGCCCGGATAGGCTTCGAGCAAAGAAGAGCTGCGCGACAAATCGAAGTAATGAGGGATAATAGTCTTTCCGTCCGGTGCCAGGAAACACATCTCGGGAACATACACCGATACTTCGTTGAAATCATGGAAGTCTCTCCAGCGATTGGAAGGATACAATGCCTTATGGACATTCTTCACCTGCCCCATAGGAACACGAGGCAACAGTCTGATTGTTTCTTCGGGATTATCAGGGTCGATGGAGTAAACCCGCATCGTGTAGCCGGAATTGCCGTAACCACTGAATGAAGTGCCCTTCGTATCGGGCATCACCGGCATCTGCTCGGGCTTGCCGTCAATCAGATAACCCGGTTGGGCATTATAGCTGAACAATACCAGCAGATTGTCTTCGGAGTCGAATGCCAGATTAGAAGGTTTCCACGGGAAGTCGGCAATCAGGGAAAGGCTGTTCGTCTCTACCGACCATTTGAAGATGCGGCGCATGCGATGGTCACAGAAATAAATATTGCCTTTGCTGTCGCGTGCAATACCTTCGGCAAAATCAAAGTCGGAAGCCAGTTGGCTCACCTTGCCCACCCCGGTACTCAACGGCTGTTGATGCGGTTCCTTACCGGTTACAACCAGACGGGAAAGTTCCCACGGACGGATGTCAATATCCTTGTTTACATCAAAGACGGCGATATTGTTCGTATACTTGATCTGAGAGTAGTTGTGCAGGTTGAGGAATGCCACATTCTCGCAGTTGCGGATGCGGACAGAGCTATGATAAGGCTTATTGACGCGGATGACACGGAACATATACAAGTTGGCAAATGTCATGTCCTTGCAGTCGTCCATTTCGATGGGCTGGCATTCGGTACTTTCGCGACTCTCTTCTTCGGTCTGCATACAATAGACTTTCCAGTTTGCCACTTTATTAAAGCGGACTTCATTCCGCACGTGATGTTCAATGGACATGGCATAGATGCGGCTTGGCGTATCGGTGTTGTTGGCGTAGAAACCATTGGTGGCATAGGTGCTGGCAGTCCAGATGTCTTTGAAGGTACCCCCACCGTTGTTGGTTACCCACAGGCTCCAATACTGATTGTCCCAGGCAAGGTCCATAGCCGGTTCAGTCACCGGTTCATCCGGAGTGCTGATACGTGCCGGCCTTTCCCACCATCCTTTGGGAGCTGTAGCACCCGGTTTTGGTTTCCACATTCCGCCGTGTCCGCCTACAAACTTCACGTCATTGATATACGATCCGGCATTTGCCATCCACTTCACTCCTACGGCGCGATAGTTGATGCCGCCGGTATTAATGCCGATACCTATCAGCATATTCGTACCGCCAACAGAAGATTCCACCATAGCCTTCGGACCGCCGAAACCGCTGAAAGCAGGAGTGCTTTCGTCCAAACGGAACTGGGTACCGAAAGGATGCAAACCTATCAGCTTCGTATCCGGCTTCATCTTCAACGTTTCGGTAATGCGATACCAGCCCTGGGGAACGTAGATGTTATCATACCGGTCGATAGCTGCCTGAATGACTTGGGTGTCATCCGTCTCACCGTCACCTTTGGCACCCAGTTCGCGAAGATTCACCCAGGTTGCCATCGCCGGCAGCGCGGGGATATCAGTCAACTGGTGGGCAACGGGCATCTTCTGCACCGGCTCCACATCAAGCAGGGTTTCATACTCGGGCATATCCACAAGGTTATCCATCTGAAGACCGTGATCATAAGATTTCACCTTATATATTTTATGGGGGACTTTCGTCTCCGTATTGCTGCGAGTATATTTTGCCAAAGTCGGTACATTCTTGCAATATACATTGCGGAAGGTTATCTGGTTATTGCTGTTATTCTCGTTGGTAATGATTACGGCAGGACCGCTCACATTCTCCAAATAACTGTTTTCCAGGAGCAGTTTGTCGCAATAGTTAGGATCGATGTCGAATACGGCAGGCACATTCTTGGCATACAAGTTCACCATTGCCAAACCTGATTCCTGGCAACGAAGTGCGGCTATGCGCTGTCCTTCGAAATAGGCATCGACCATCATCACCTGCCAGCCCGGAGAGGACTTCGTGGTATAAATGCCGTAATCACCTCCGTAGAAAGCTACGTTTTCCATCTCATTGCCTACATCAAACAAACCGGCTTTACCCCGACCGATATATACGGCCACATGACTGATAAAGCTATGTTGTGCATAGTGGGTACGAAGCGCGACGGCATGAGGATTTCCATCCTCAATACGGAGATTGATATTGGACATGGCACTGTAGAAGGTTCCGGCATTGGCATCATGAGGAGTTCCCCCCTCTTCCACCAGTCCGCCAGTGAACCAGAACATATACTTTGCCTTTCCTTTATCTGCAGGCACTTCTTCCTGGAATCCTGGAGAATTCTTTGCCAGAATAAATTCGGGACGGTTCTTTCCATATCCTATCAGACGGATAGCAGCAGGAATGTAGATTGTCTTACTGATTCTGTACTTTCCCTCGGGAATAAAGAGAATGCCGAAATTCTTCTCTCTCTTTACTTGGTTAATGGCCGCCTGCAAGGCGTCCGATACATCTGTCTTTCCATCCGCCTTTATCTGATAAGCTTCGGGGGTAAAGTAAAAGGCTTCGGGATCATTAGGTCTTTGGGGGTAGACTGAGTTAAGTTGTACGGCATAGAGCTGTGTGCACACAAGCCCTAATAACATCAAAAAGGTCGTTTTCAAAAGTTTCTTCATAATTTCATTGTTAATGTACTGTTTTAATTATTAATTAAATTGGGGTTCTTTACGCGAATATAAGGAGTTAGTTTGAAATCAGAAGCATTATTGCCGGATTTTACTACACTACCATCTAAAATACCGTTCCTGATTTCATAATATATCCTAAATCTGTTTCGAAATCATATATTCCCTGCAAGAAGATAGGTAATTTAGTGTTCGATAAGACAATTTATTAACTAAAAACACACTAAAATGAGAAAAATGTTTTTTCTGCTGTCGGTGCTGGTGTATACCCTCAATGCACAAGCACAATTCTCGGTGACAGCCCATCAGGAAGGATGGAACAACATCCCTCCGCAGGCTCAGAAGCCAAGCTTCAGCCTGCAACAGTCCGTACTTGCCAATATGGACGGAGACGACGCCCTGGAAGAAGTCATGCTCTTCGGGCACGACAACGGGCATTATCCCACGTTCGACCTTTTTAAGGCGTATTACGTAATTGTGGATAACTACACAAAGGAAGTTCAGTATATCTCGGACGAGATTTACGTCACCGACAAGTACAACCTGCTTGTAGAAGACCGGAATAATGACGGAATCTCCGAACTCTACATCTCTTACTTCAAAGACGGGAAGTTCAGCGTGGACGAGCGGGGCTACAATCTGCAAACAGTACGTTGTTATGACCGCATCGAATGGAATCCGACAAATAAGAACTTTAAATCTTCCAACAAATGAAAACAAAAATCATTCTCTTGATAACATTCCTCACTTATATAGGAATGCACTCTCCTGTGCAAGCACAGCAAAAGAAAGTAATCAAAACCATGATGATAGCCGGAGCAGACGGAAGCCACTATTGGCAGGGTGCTTGCGAGGCCATGAAGCAGATACTGGAAAACAACGGAATGTTCCGGGTGGACTTCGCCTTTACCCCCGACTTTGGCGGTGACATCAATACCTTCCAGCCGGACTTCAGCAAATATGATCTGGTAGTCATCAACTACGGGGGACCTACCTGGAAAGAATCCGTGCGCAAGGACTTCGAGAAGTACGTTGCCAATGGTGGCGGTGTAGTCATCATTCATTCCTCTGTCGTCCCAATGGCTGACTGGAAAGAATATAATGAAATTATCGGCATGGCTGCCTGGGACGGACGAAACGAGAAAGACGGCCCGTACCTCTATCTGAAAGACGGACAATACGTATACGATTATTCTCCGGGATATGCCGGCTACCATGGATTGCAGCACGAAACGGTGATAGAGCACGCCGCCCCCGACCATCCCATACTCAAAGGTTTGCGCCCCCGTTGGAAGCACTTCAAGGACGAGATATATACCCGCCTGCGCGGACCAGTGAAGCACATGGAGATACTGGCAACCGCCCTTGAACGCGAACGCAATGAACCACTGATGTGGACTGTGAAGTATGGAAAAGGACGTGCCTTTGTCGACCTGTTGGGACACTGCGGCAACGATCCTAACATGATATATTCCATGCTCTGCACCGGTTTCCAGGTGACTCTGCTCCGCGGTTGCGAATGGGCAGCCACCGGCACCGTTACCCAAGAAGTTCCCGCAGATTTTCCTCTGGAAGATACCTATACGTTGCGTCCGGAGTTCAAAGCACCTTTCCATGCATACCCTAACGTAAAATGACGAATGCCATGAAACATATTCTTTATATACTGCTATTGGCATTCTGTGCACAAGCCAAAGCACAGGCACCCTGGAAACCGGATGCCGAACTGGAGAAACAACTGAAAGAGAGTAACTACGTACACCACATCCTAAAAGTCAACCCCGAACATGCCGGACTGACACGATGGTATAAAAAGGAAGTGCTGAAAAGTCGTGAATTGCCTCTCGCCGAAGATTTTGCTTCCTTACAACATACCGGTCCCGGAACGATACATATAGACCGGGACATCACCATCTCGGGCAAAGGAAGTGTACGACTGGACACCCCGGCTTCCTTGGGAAAGAAAAATTCCACCAACCGTAACTATGCCACACCGGAGATTATCCGTCCGTTCAACCGGGAAGACCTGCGGGAGTATAACCGCTTTTCCGTCTGGGTATATGTCGATGCCCCGGGGATATACCTTACTTTTGCCGGATTCACTCTTTATAATGAAGGAGAAAAAATAATGCCCACACCGGGACGCTTTGAAGGCCAGCACTTCGAAACGGTATATCCCAACAAGTGGCAACACATCGTTTGGGAGATACCCGACTTGTACCGTGATTGCGTCACCGGCTTTTCCGTCAATATCATGTTGGCAGGAGCCCCCGCCGGAGCCAGCGAGAAGATGAGCCTGTATATAGACGATATGCGCATCGAAAAGGTGGAAGCCGAAAACAGCCGCGGCTTCGATGTCCGCAAGAATGCCATAGCCTACAGCCATAGCGGATATAAACCAGGAGCACGCAAGCAGGCGCTCGTACAGAATGTGAAAGAAAGTTCTTTCAGCCTGCACAATACCGCCACCGGAAAAACCGCCTATGAAGGAACGGGCAAGAAGCTGGACAAAGGCTTCCTGTTGCTGGACTTCAGCGACTTCAACACTCCCGGCCAATACACGCTCTCCATCAGTGGCATAGAATCAAAGCCATTCCCCATCGGAAATGACGCTTACCTGTCCACCGCCTGGCATACGCTGAACTTCTTCTTCTCCGAGCGTTGCGGATTCGACCAACCGGGCATCCATCAGGAATGCCACCAAGATGTCTTTGCCTATCACCCGGACGGACGCAGCATGAGCATCGCCGGCGGTTGGCACGACGCTGCCGACCTGACGCAAGGTACCGGAAACACCGCCGAATCGGGCATCGCCCTGCTGGAAATGGCTAACGCCGTACAAGGCAAGGACGACATATTCTACGAACGTCTGCTTGAAGAAGCACGCTGGGGACTGAACTGGGTAATGCGTACTCGCTTCGGCGACGGCTATCGTTTGGGCGGATTGATTATCGGCATCTGGACCAAGAATATCCGCGGCGACAAGGACGACATGCAGACCGAAGCGCGCAATACTCCTACAGACAATCTGAAATCCGCCTCTTACTGTGCCCTCGCCGTTCCTCATTTTGAGAAGAAAGACCCAGTATTTGCCCGTTGGTGCCGCAATTGTGCCATAGAAGACTTCCAGTTCGCCATCAACCTGCTCGACACCCAACGGACAAAAAATAATGAAGTCGATTTATATGCTCTGGCAACTGTCACCGCCATGCGCTTGTATCGCCTGACGCAAGACGGGTACTACCTGGATTGGGCTTCCCGACTGGCACGTACCGTGATGACCTGCCAACAACTGGAAAGACGTAACGATTGGAAGATTCCCCTACGAGGCTTCTTCTATGAGTCTACTCGGAAGAAACGCATCCTTGCCTATTACCACCAAAGCCAGGAACACCTGATGGTAGAGGGACTTTCCATGTTACTGACCGATGCTCCTACTCACACCGACGCCCCGTCGTGGCAGGCGGCCTGCGAAGCTTATGCGGATTACCTGCGGGACATCGCCCGCATGATTGCTCCTTATGAGATACTGCCAAGTGCCGTATATGAAGTCAACAATACCGACTACAGCAACCTGTATCACGAAGGCGACCAGGTGGGACTTCCCAGCCTTGAGGAATACAATGCACAAGTGCGCAACGGCATCCCTCTGTCCAAGGACTTCTATCTGCGCCGTTTCCCTGTTGCCTATCAGTTCAGAGGTTTCCATGCCGTGCTCATGGGGAAAGCCAAAGCCGCCTTTATCCTTGCCCGCCTGCTGAAAGACCAAGAACTGAAAGATATAGCTACCCGGCAGTTGGAATACATCTTAGGATATAACCCGTTTGCCATGAGTACGGTTTATGGAGACGGGTATGATTATCCCCCACTCTATGGAGCTTATGCAGGAGATGTGGTAGGTGCGGTGCCCGTAGGAATAGAAACCTTTGAGAATGACGACGAGCCTTACTTCCCGATGCAGAACAACTGTACTTACAAAGAGATTTGGACTCATACCACCGCAAGACTGATGTGGTGCGTGGCAGAGTTATTCAAATAAAAAGAAACCGGTTCTTGAAACTATACATAGTCCAGGAACCGGTTTTACATTATAAATATCTCTCTCCGGGAATCAATTCCCGAAAGATTTGACTTACGCTTTCTTCAACGCCGCAATACTTTCTTTCAGCGAATTGATGATGCTTTCAGCATCTGCCTGCTTCTTCCGTTCCATTTCGAGGACGGCAGCCGGAGCATTGTTCACGAACTTCTCGTTGCTCAGCTTCTTCAATACGCCTTGCAGGAAACCTTCCTTATGTTTCAGTTCGGCTTCCATGCGGGCTATCTCGGCTTCCACGTCAATCATATTGCCCAAAGGCACTGCATATTCCGTAGTGCCCACCATGAAGGAAGCGGCACCGTCAGCTTTGGTTTCTACCACCTGAATGGCGGAAAGATTACACATCTTCATGATTACCGGGTTCATCGCTTCTACCGGATGTGCACCGACAACCTGAAGTTCAAGCGCTTCCTTCAAAGCGATATTCTTCTGTGCACGGATTGTACGGACGTTACTGATGATTTCCTTTGCCACCTCAAAGTCTTGCAGAAGTGGCTCGTCTGCAACATCCATTTCTACTTTCTCCATCTGATGAACCATCAGGCTCTCACCCGGCTTGCGCTCGCGCAACTGTTGCCAAAGTTCTTCCGTAATGAACGGCATAAAAGGATGCAGCAGTTCGAGCAAACGTTCAAAGGAGCTAAGTACCATTCCATAGATAAAACCATTGACGGGTTGTCCGTAGGCAGGTTTTACAATCTCCAGCAGCCAGGAAGAGAATTCATCCCAGAAGAGTTTGTAAACCACCATCAATGCTTCGCTCAAACGATATTTACTGAACAGGTCTGCAATCTCAATAGAAGCGGCATCCAGGCGCAATGCAAACCATTGCACTGCCAGTTGGCCATCTGCCGGGATACTGACAGTTCCCATTCCGTCCGTCCAACCTTTTATCAGGCGGAAAGCATTCCATATCTTATTGTTGAAGTTACGTCCCTGTTCGCAAAGTGCATCGTCAAAGAGGATGTCGTTTCCGGCAGGAGCCGCAAGCATCATACCCATACGCACGCCGTCGGCACCGTATCTCTCTATCAATTCCAACGGATCGGGAGAGTTACCGAGCGACTTGGACATCTTGCGTCCCAACTTATCACGAACGATACCCGTGAAGTACACGTTCTTGAACGGCATATTGCCTTCGTATTCATAGCCTGCCATAATCATGCGGGCTACCCAGAAGAAGATGATATCCGGACCGGTCACCAGGTCACTGGTAGGATAATAGTATTTAATTTCTTCGTTGCCCGGATTGTTGATGCCATCGAACAAAGAGATAGGCCACAACCAGGAAGAGAACCAAGTATCCAAACAATCTTCGTCTTGGCGAAGGTCTTCCATTTTAAGGTCAGCATTTCCCGTCTTCTCCTTAGCCAGCTTCAATGCTTCTTCGGGAGTGGCAGCCACTACATAGCCACCTTCCGGAAGGAAATAAGCAGGAATGCGGTGTCCCCACCACAACTGACGGCTGATACACCAGTCTTTGATGTTCTCCAACCAGTTCTTATATGTATTCTTGTATTTGGCAGGATAGAACTTCAGTTCATCGTTCATTACCGGCGGCAGGGCCATATCGGCAAAATGTTGCATCTTCAGGAACCATTGCATGGAGAGCTTCGGCTCGATGGCAACATTGGTACGTTCCGAGAAACCTACCTTATTAGTATATGCTTCGGTCTTTTCCATCAATCCGGCAGCAACGAGGTCTTTCTCAATCTGCTCGCGCACGTCGAAGCGATCCATACCTACATACAGTCCGGCAGCCTCGCTGAGCGTTCCGTTATCATTAAAGATGTCGATAGTCGGCAAGTTATATTTCTCACCCAGCATATAGTCGTTTACATCGTGGGCAGGAGTTACTTTCAGGCAACCGGTACCGAACTCGATGTCCACATAATCATCCTCGATTACCGGAATGACACGACCTACCAACGGTACAATCACCTTCTTGCCTTTCAGCCAGGTGTTCTTCGGGTCGTTGGGGTTGATGCACATAGCCGTATCACCCATGATGGTTTCGGGACGAGTCGTAGCAACGACAGCATAACGTCCTTCGGGGTCACCCTCTACCATATACTTCAGATAGTACAGCTTGCTATGCTCTTCCTTGTAAATCACTTCTTCGTCACTAAGGGCAGTCAGCGCCTTCGGATCCCAGTTCACCATGCGGACTCCGCGGTAAATCAGACCTTTATTGTATAAGTCGACAAATACTTTGAGTACACTCTCGCTGCGCTTCTCGTCCATAGTGAACGCCGTGCGGTCCCAGTCGCAGGATGCTCCTAGCTTACGAAGCTGCTTCAAGATGATGCCGCCATGTTCGTCTGTCCATTCCCAAGCATGCTTCAGGAACTCGTCGCGGGTAAGGTCAGTCTTCTTGATGCCTTGTGCCGCAAGTCTGTTTACTACCTTAGCCTCAGTAGCGATGGACGCATGGTCGGTTCCCGGTACCCAGCAGGCGTTTTTGCCTTCCATACGGGCACGGCGCACCAGGATATCTTGGATGGTATTATTAAGCATATGTCCCATGTGGAGCACACCGGTGACGTTAGGGGGCGGGATAACGATGGTGTAGGGCTCACGACCATCGGGTTTTGAACTGAATAATTTATGGTCCAACCAATATTGGTACCACTTTCCCTCCACGTCAGCGGGATTGTACTTACTTGCTAATTCCATGTTGTTTCTTTAATCTATATAATTATGTTCTACTCAAAAATAACGGCTGCAAAATTAATAATTAAAAATCAAATCTGACCACCCGCCGGCTGATTCTGTGGGCGAAAAGATAATTTAAAGCCCTCATAAACAGCAATTCCATAGAACACTGCAGTCATAGAGGCTACATTTTCCAGCATCAGCGAAGCCAGTTCACTATAATCAGCTTGCAGCAAGACGTCGGTATAGCTTACATCATAATCCTGCGCTATGTATCCGACGAAAGAGAAGAAGTCACCTAAAATACAACTAATCAAAGCCAAAGCCGCCCCGATAATACCGAAGATGGGACGTATCCCCCTTCCCTGCCGCATAGCAAAACCAACGAAGAAACCGATACCGATAGCCATATATCCTATCTGATAACCGGTAGAGACAGATATCAAAGCCCATGCTGCCGCTCCAATAATACTGGCCCCCACTGCATACAGCACTCCTTTAGGGAGATTCTCCTCTGCAAGCAATTCTTCTCTTGTCTTGGTCACCGGAAAATCTTCCGGCTTGGGAGGAGCCATTTCTTCTAACACTCCATCCTTTTCAAAGTTCTCACATACCTCTTCAAATGCAGGAAGATCTCCGGTACGTTTGCAAACAAGTCCTTTACCATTCACAAAGTCACGCAATGCACAATTCCGGCAATACGCTTCAATTTCTTCTACTGTTGCCATATTTTAATTAGCTTATGTTGAACAAATACCACTGCAATGGTAAACTCTCAGATAACCATTAACAGTTTTTTTTGCAAATATAAAGGTATTTTTTCGCGTGACGTTTATTAATTGCATATTTTTGTTGACTAAACATTCAACGAGTGATGAAACGGAAACTGAAAGTTAGATACATAGTGCTGGGAGTACTGTTGCTCCTTGTATGGGCTACGCAATGGATTCCTGCCTTAGGGAATCTGTATTCGCAAACGGCTTATCCGGTCATCTCCTACATACTGTCGTCCTTTTCCAATTCATTTCCTTTTGCCGTGGGCGATTTGTTTATATTTCTCAGCATAGTAGGAATCATCGTTTATCCCATCTATAGCCGCATCCGCAAAAAGACATCTTGGAAGAGGCTCTTACTGCGCGACGGGGAATATCTGCTCTGGATATACGTCTGGTTCTACCTGGCTTGGGGGCTCAATTACTCTCAAAGCAACTTCTACCAAAGGAGCGGAATCCCTTATACCGCTTATACACCGGAAAACTTCCAAAGCTTTGTAGACGAGTATATTGAGAATCTGAATGCGTCTTATACAGATATCACCTCTATCGACGAGCCACTGGTTTGCCGGGAGAGTGTCAGCGGATATAATCAGATTAGCAATCTGCTGGGAGTACACCGCCCGCCCCACGAAAGGCCGCGTGTTAAGACAATGCTCTTTACTCCACTCATTTCGATGGTGGGCGTAACCGGAAGTATGGGACCATTCTTCTGCGAGTTTACGCTGAATGGCGATTTACTTCCACCCAATTATCCGGCTACCTATGCCCACGAGCTGGCACATCTGCTGGGCATCACCAGTGAAGCGGAAGCCAACTTCTACGCCTATCAGGTTTGTACACGTTCGCAAGTCGCGGGTATCCGCTTCAGCGGTTACTTCTCCGTTCTCAGCCATGTTCTGGGCAATGCCCGCCGCCTGATGAGCGAAGAAGAATACACACAACTCTTCAACCGGATACGCCCCGAAATCATCGAACTGGCAAGGAATAATCAGAAATACTGGATGGAGAAATACAGTCCGCTTATCGGAGACATTCAGGACTGGATATACGACCTGTATCTGAAAGGAAACAAGATACAAAGCGGACGGAAAAACTATTCCGAAGTGATAGGGCTGCTGATTTCTTACGAGGAATGGAAGAAGCGCGAAGCACCGGCGGACGCCCGCCAATTATTGGACATTAAACATTAACATCATGCATACAAGAAAAGAACAGATGGAAGCCTTCGGACGCTTCCTCGACATTCTCGACGAACTTCGCGAGAAATGTCCCTGGGACCGCAAGCAGACCAACGAAAGCCTGCGCCCCAACACTATTGAAGAAACTTATGAACTATGCGACGCCCTGATGCGCAACGACAAAAAAGACATCTGCAAAGAGCTGGGCGACGTACTGCTACACGTAGCTTTCTACGCTAAGATAGGCTCCGAAACCGAAGATTTCGACATGAAAGATGTATGCGATCATCTTTGCGAAAAACTGATCTTCCGCCATCCCCACGTATTCGGTGATGCGAAAGCCGAAACCGCCGGACAAGTCTCCGAAAACTGGGAACAGCTGAAACTGAAGGAGAAAGACGGAAATAAAACCGTATTAAGCGGTGTGCCCGCCGCCCTCCCCTCGCTCATCAAGGCTTACCGCATCCAGGACAAGGCACGCAACGTAGGCTTCGACTGGGAAGAGCGCGAACAAGTGTGGGACAAAGTGAAAGAGGAAATCCAGGAATTCCAGGCAGAAGTAGCCCACATGGATAAGGAAAAAGCAGAAGCTGAGTTCGGCGATGTTATGTTCAGCCTCATCAATGCCGCCCGCCTCTACAAGATTAACCCGGATAATGCATTGGAACGCACGAACCAAAAGTTCATCCGCCGCTTCAACCACGTAGAAGCCCATAGCATAAAGGAAGGCAAAAACCTGCACGATATGTCGCTGGAAGAGATGGACAAACTATGGAATGAAGCGAAAGCATTGGAAAAAGAGAAATAGAAAATCCGTTCAAGGTAAATACATTGTTTATTTACCTTGAACGAGATTAAATTACAAAACTGTTAACTTCACAAAATTTTGCAAAAAACAAACCTGACACACATTCAGCGCCTTCCTTATTTAAAAAGCCGCTTGTCTTAATATTGTTTCCTTTAAAGGCACCAAGTCAACTTCTTCTTTCTTTCCTGTACGCATATTCAATAAATGCACCTGTATCTTCCCGCGATGGAAGATCGCCTGATGGTCTGCTATGTACTGAAAACGCGTATCTTCCAAAGGCTCATACATATAATCATTGAAGTGTTTAGCATATACACGACCTTGAAGTTCCCTGGCTTTTATGGGGTAAGCAAAGAATTGCGCTCCATATGCGAAGTATGTTTCTCCTTTCAAATCTTTGCAAGTACGCACTTCCGTCTCAAAAGATAAAGAAAAAGTATCTTTGCTTTTAAAATCACGGCTAATGACAATATAATCGCCCTCCGATTGATAGGACTCACTACAATGAATACCTGTCACCCAAGTAGGCTTACGTATTTTTAATGTCAGATGCATTGGCTCCTGCAAATTCAGACGGAAGCTGAATTGATTCTTCATCGGATAGTCTGTCACATTCTCTATGCGAACATTCTTTCCACCCAATTTTGTATCCAACACACAAGGAACAAGAAAGTTAGCGACCAAATTTTCTTCACCTTGTAACAACCATGCTTTTTGAAGAAAATAAGGAGTTATCCTGCCTGCATTGGGCACACAACACACTGCTACATCTTGATGCACAGGAGAATATTTATAACGTGTTTGTTTACGATCGGGCTCATTATCTCCGTTTCGGGTGCCCATCATTTCATACGAATTATCTGTTTTCAGATAAGCTATACAAGAATGGTGTGGGTGACGAGCACCTTGTGCAGCATTATAAAATATATTTTCTGCTAACTCGGCATACTTCGTCAGTCCTGTTTTCTGGTAAAGAACAGAATAACTATCCATCAGCTCATGCAGTGAGCAATATTCATATCCGGTATGTGTAGCATCAGCCTGCCGTTCTGCAATCCATTCATCACCAATAGCACCTCCAGTGGGAGTTACCACACCACTTATCTTATGCAAAAAGTCCACTAATGCTTGATTTACCTTCTTATCTTCTGATATACCGGCAGTTACAATTAACGAACGTAAATGCTCATAAGTATGGACTGCATGACATTTCAGCTTATAATCCTTGTTTAGTACATTAGCTAATTGGGCGTCCTGCTCCCAAGAGAAATTACGAGAATAATCCATATAAAGGAATGCAGCATATTCCAAATATTTCTTGTCGCCTACCAATTCATACATTCTATCAAGCACATCAGTAAGCGTAAGTCCGTGGGCTACCCCACCATTATACCCCTTTCCCGTATCAAACGGGTGGGATTTATGAATAGGATAATTCTGCATTACATTATCCACAGCCCGAACCAGCGCATCCCAAACCCTCTTTTCACCAGTAGCTTCATAATAGCCCAGTAATCCACGATATAGAGTAGACTTAGCCCATAGCTCTCCATTTTCGCCTACAAACTGGTAACGTAGTTCAGGAGTATAAATTCCTAAGTAACCATCAGCATCTTGCGTTTGCAATATCCGGTCAATGTATGCCTGAACTCTTGCAATGCTATGTTTGTCATCCAGCAAAAAGGCATTGCGCAAATAACCATCCCACCAGTTGGACTGGCTTTCCGAATTCCACCACTTGTATTGCTCATCGCCTTCAGCATCCCCTTCTTTATTATTTCCCAAGTCTTTCAGCTTACTATTCCGATGCAGACGCCCGCTGCCATAAATAGGATCATCTATCAGATCAGGAATCAAATGTTCAAGATTGCCAACAAATCCCTTTACGTCGGCCTGCATCTGTTTTTTCAACCAACCGGAAGGCTTCACTTCACCCAGCAATAGACTTGTAAACTCAGACTTTGGCTCCATTTGTTTAATAGTAACTTGTTCATTGGTTTGTGCTCTCACTATAAAGGTAGAGCACAAACACAATACAATAGTCCAATTAATTTTTATTTTCATAACAAAGATATTTCACGTAAATATTTCATGTTCTCAACCGGAGTATCGCGAGGAATCTCGCACCCGGCCATCATAATCCAGTTTTCACGAGGTATATTTGCTTTCACGGCTTCATATTTAGCCTTAATAAATTCTTTGCTACCATCCATAACCACCGTAACCGGATCAAGATTACCACAAATCATAACTTCTTCTCCCATTACTTGATGCGCTTCAGTAACATCTACCATCCAGTCAGCATCTAAGATGTCAAGGTCAGTTTGGGCTAATGAGGGAAGAATATGCATGATATTTCCACAGATATGCAGTTTTACAATAGCTCCATGTTCATGGATAAAAGCGAATAATTCCTTATGCAATGGCAAACAGAACTCATCATACATATCTTGAGATATCTGTGAGCAGACTGCATCCCCTACTCCAATAATATTGGCACCAGCCTCGATCTGTGCCAAAGCAAAGTTCTTTGCCATCTGCAAACACTTCTGTTGAAGTGCTTGTACCATATCCGGCTCCATTATCATGTTCATCATTAATTCGGAAATGCCACAAAGGTCGGCACATTCGGCCAGAGGACCTTCCACCCAACCGATAATAGGAAAAGGTTCTCCTAACTTCTCGCGAAAAAGTTTCACTCCATTGATTCTATCCAATGTACGGGGACAAGCATAGACATCAGGCACTTCTAACTTTTCGACATCCTCCATGCAAGTTATCAGCTTATCTGCCTTCGGAGAACTGTCTCCATCAAACGTAATTCTTGCACCAAAAGCAGCTGTTTCCCGGTTAGGGTCCGAAATGACGCTGACGGCATCATGGTCATACATCTGGAGTAACTTTAGGTTTGATTCGACCAGCACATGGTAATCGTTCATAAATTCACTATATGTTTTCCCATACTGGGTGGCTGCATGCATCATTAAAATGGGATGGAAATAGTACCTTCCGTCATTTGTTTTAGGAGTAGCAAGCATCTTGTGTGTTCTTTCTAACTTCGCATTCATAATATTCCTATTTTTTGATTAATTATTCAACAGATTGCTTTACACGAGAACCCAGTAAAGCATAATATAAAATATAAATTTCACCTATCACAACGATAAGCCATGTCCAGCGCCACATACCTCCCATAGCGTCTGCAAACATTCCCTGAAAAAGAGGTAGTAGCGAACCGCCAATAACTCCAATCATAAATACGCCTGAAGCGACAGAAGTATACTTACCCAATTTATTGACAGACAAAGTAAAAATAGAGCCCCACATCACAGAGTGGAAGAAACCTACAATCACCAAGAACCAAGGATTATCGAGCATGATAGCCATCAGTGTGGACAATCCGGCAAAAACAGCAGCAAATGCTAACTGGGTACGTGGTGAGATCCGGTTCAAAGAGCTTGAAATCAGACGCCCCACCAGCATGCCTCCCCAATAGAGTGTAGCCATCAATGCCGGAATTGCAAAATTAATTCCTCCAATAGTCAGAGAATCTGTCCCGAAGAAAAAGAATTTACGCCCCAATTTCTCCAGTTCAATGGCATATAAATTAATATTAGCCCCTACACAAACCTCTACTCCGACATAGAAAAAAATAGCAATAACACCTAATGTCAGATGGCTGAAAGACCAAACCGACTTCTCCAGTTTTTCACCTTCGCCTGCTTTTGTACCTTCAATATCAGGTAGTTTCATTCTGGTAAGTATCAGAGTAACAATTGCAAATACAGCCATAAGCCCCAAGAACGAGACTTGAATCTGGGCAATGTTCACTTCTTCCATAGATAGCCCGCCAAAAACGATGCCCGTCACAAAGAATGGAGCTAAAGTTGTTCCAACGGAGTTAGCCGAACCACCAATATTCAAACGCTGAACCGGCTGTGTGTTTTTTACATTGCAGGCCGTCAGATATGGATTGATGACGACTTGCAGAATCGTAGCCGCCGCTCCAACGACATAAGAACCTAATAAGAAAATGACATATCCCCACGGAATAACCGCAGAAGCTATTACAAAATGAGAGTTGGGAAACTCAACCGTATAGATGGAAGAGAGCCAAAATATCCCCAATCCCACAATCAGGATAAGCAATGCCTGGATAAGCGTACGCTTATACCCATATTTCGTCACCCAAGAGGAGCCGATACCTCCTGTCAAAGGATAAGCCATGAACCACGCAAAGGAAATAAGCGTAGCAAAAGTATTCTTCAGTTCACCCGCATTACTCAAGAACACAGCTTTCAGCGGACCTTGAAACTGCCCATTCGCTGTTGTTAGAAAGCCAACAAAGAAGAATAGGATAACCAAAGTTATAAATGGGGATAAATAATTTATCTGTTTTTGTTGTGTCATAACGATAGTATTTTACATAGATTCGACCAAAGTAAACTTAGCAGACTTCAGTTGCTCACAGTTACAACCAATCATCACTTCAAAATCACCAGGTTCGCATACATAATTCAAATCATAATCATAAAACTTCAAGAGTTCCGGTGTTAT
This sequence comes from Bacteroidaceae bacterium, assembly GCA_030843315.1. Lineage (GTDB taxonomy): Bacteria > Bacteroidota > Bacteroidia > Bacteroidales > Bacteroidaceae > Bacteroides. Next base: position 30,849 of record JAUUPT010000032.1, read on the forward strand.
CTCAAAATCAACATTCATCGATTGACCAGCTTTGATATAAACCTTCTGGAATCCTTTTAATTCCTTCAACGGACGAATAATACTGGCTGCAACATCGCGGATATAAAGCTGCACTACTTCGTAGCCATCTCTGTCTCCACTATTAGTTACTGTCACAGTAGCAGTCAATTTACCTTTTTCGTTCATTTTATCAGCACTAAGTTTCACATCACTATAATCAAAACGGGTATAGCTCAATCCATAACCAAACGGGAACAAAGGCTCATTGGATACATCCAAATAACCACTACGGAACTTTTGGAACCACTTATCCATCGGCTTACCAGTGTTCTTGTAGTTATAATAAAGCGGCAACTGTCCCACATTTTGCGGCCAAGAAGAAGTCAGTTTACCACTCGGATTCACATCTCCAAACAAAACATCACCTATCGCATAAGCAGTCTCCGTACCACCGAACCAAACATTTAGAATAGCAGGGAGATTTTCTTTCTCCCAATTAATAGTCAAAGGACGACCTGTGAACAATACTAACACCACCGGTTTACCCGTAGCAACTAATGCCTTCAATAATTCTTGCTGAGGTTTAGGCAAATCCAAATTGGAACGGCTGCTGGACTCCCCGCTCATCTCCGTAGATTCTCCTAAAGTAGCTACCACCACATCCGCCTTATCAGCAACTGCCAAAGCTTCAGCCAGAATCTCTTCATCAGAACGATTGTCTTTTTCAAACTCCTTGCCAAAATATACCCGCTGCGCGTATTCCTCACTCTCAAAAGGTTGGCAACCTCTTGCATACAGTATTTCCGCCTGCCCCTTCGAAACCTCTTCCAACCCTTCTACAACAGTAGCTGCACGATAGATATTATGCGGATAAAACCAGGGGCCCAACATCATGGGGCGATTGTTACCATGAGGCCCGATAACTGCAATCTTACAATTCTTTTTCAAAGGTAGTAAATCATTCTCATTCTTCAACAAAACGAAACTTTCTCCTGCTGCCTGGCGTGCTTTTGCACGATGTTCTGCTGTAAAGAAGTCTTTCGCCGGGCGGGTTACGTCACAATATTTATAGGGATTCTTAAACAGGCCTAATTTATACTTTGCCTCCAATACACGCCGGCAAGCCTGATCTATCAAGGCCATAGGCACTCTGCCTGTCTTTACAGCCTCGGGCAACATATAATGATAGGCATAGGCTTCCATATCAATGTCCGTTCCGGCCTCCAAAGCACGGATAGTAGTGGAAACCGGATCACCGATGCCATGACGCACTAAGTCATTAATGGAAGCATAATCGGTTACAACAAGTCCCTTAAATCCCCATTGCTTGCGGAGTACATCATCCAGCAACCACTTGTTGGCAGTAGCCGGAATATTATCAACTTCGTTGAAAGAAGACATAACCGTCTCGGCTCCTGCTTCTATAGCTGCCTTGTAGGGATTGAAATAATCGTTGTACATACGTAGGCGACTCATGTCCACCGTACTATAATCACGTCCGGCATCCGGTGCACCATATAGTGCAAAGTGCTTTACACAGGCCATGATTTGTGTGTTCGTAGCATAGCCGGGCTCACCCTGATACCCTCTAACCATCGCTTTTGCAACTTCTCCACCTAAGAATGGATCTTCGCCGGCACCTTCGACAATACGTCCCCAACGTGGATCTCTTGTTATATCGACCATAGGACTGAATGTCCAGCACACGCCATCAGCACTCGCTTCAATAGCTGCCGTACGTGCCATAGCCTCTATCTGCTCCATATTCCAAGTAGAAGCCATGGCCAAAGGCACAGGAAAAGCAGTTTCGTATCCGTGGATGACATCCATTGCAAACATCAAAGGAATTTTCAGACGACTCTCTTTCACTGCCACATCTTGCAATGCTTTTACTTTTTCCACCCCTTTAGCATTCAGCATAGAGCCTACCCCCCCTTTACGTATCTGCTGAGCCACCTTATTTCCTTCACTGAAAAGTTCACCGGAAACCACATCTCCACCTGAAATCTGGTGTAGCTGCCCGATCTTCTCTTCCAGCGTCATTTTACTCATCAAGTCCGTAATAAATTTATCCATTTCGGCATCCGCTTTCTTGGTTTGCGGGCTTTGTGCCGAGACTCCCAATGATAATACCAGGGAGATAAGTACAAATAATTTTCTCATGATATTAGTTTTTAGTTTTCTTTTTTCTTCTTATTCTTAATACAGGAAGACATATTACAGATATCGCAACCATAAGCCCGTTTCTTTACATTCTTTCCTATTGCCACAATTCCGCTGACAGATTTCACCGGAAGCATCAGACAAGACTCCGTCAGATGAATGCCGGTAATTCCTTCGGGAAAAAACCGGAATAACTTTGTCTGCTCCGAAAGATGCCAGTTACAATAGCCGGGACTATAATTGTTGCTGATTGCCATTCCTTCTTTCTCTGCTTCCCGCTTCAATGTATCCATCAGTAAAGAAACGGTAGTTTCCGCCAATATGGAGCCAACTGCATCTGCCACAAAAACGCGCAAAATATCATCTTCCTGTTTCAACTTCCTGACATAATCATCAAATCCTTCCCCGATGGTGACTGTAAACAGTGCATAATAATCGGCCCCTTTCATGGCATGAGCTATAATGAGGCCAGGGGAAAAATCGCTATTACCCAGCCGTAGTTGTCCTTTTCCGCTCACTTCCCCGTCCACCAATACATATCCATAACGGAGTGTAATCCGATTTTGCAGATCATTCAACACTTCCCGAATAATTTGCAGAACTCCCTCATCGGGTATATGGTTACCGTATCCCATTAAAGAATATACCTCCTGCATATCCGGCGTTAACTCGTCAAGTGCCCCGTCAAAGAATTTGATTGCATCCATAATTACTATTCTACTGTCTGATTATATTTATCCAAGGCACTATAGAATGCCTCTATATTAGCGTGAGGGGTATGCGGAGGTACATCACAACCTGAAGAAAGAACAAAATTCGGATAAGCGGCTGTTCTCTCCAGCAGTTCAATTGTTGCTTTTCCCAAGTCACCCGGCGTTGCTTGCTGAAAAAGAGAAACCGGATCAAGATTTCCCATAACAAGCGTATTGCCCGGGCATCCCTTCAATGCTTCCACCATATCAATCTTATTGCCAAAGTGAAAAGCTGACGAACCGGTCTGCACCATAGCATCCGTGCAATGTCCGGTATTTCCACAATTATGAAGAATGACTATAAAATTCTCATCTTGTGCAGCATCGACTATTTTCTTTATGTACTGAGAAGAAAAGTCACAGCAACCGTCATTTGACATTAAGCCGGCAGCCGGCTCGGCTAATACAACTCCTTGTACTCCTTGTTTCTTTAATTCCAGGCAATAATTAGTCAGAAAAACCGTGCACTTTTCCAGTAACAGTTCAGCCGTTTCCGGTTCGCAGTAGCAACTCATTAGAAACTCCGACATATCATACAAACGCCCTGCCAAAGAAAAAGGGCCGATCATTCCGCCAAATACCGGCTTATCCGTAATATTCTCTGCTGTCAGCTTATTGGCCAATAGATATTGCGGGATACGCGCAGCCTCCATATCAGGTATCTCCAACTTCTCCACAGAGTCAAAATCTGAAACCAGACGCCCTATCACTGTAGGAATATCATCTTCCGGAAAGTTAATAGTAGCACCGAAAGCTTCTGCTTCTACCGTTAAATCCATGATAACCGAACAAGCTGCTGAAGGATATTTATCATTCAACGCTTTAATAGCTTCGTAGTGTGTTCTACCATCTGTCACAGCCTCATACACGGTTTTGCCTATTAATTCAATGCCCGGATGGGTCATGATCGGTATTGCAACCCGTTTCTTATTACTAAGGATACTTTGTATCCAACTATTCATATTTTCCATAATCCGCTTTTTTTGTTTGTTAATATATCAAACATTATTACTATTCGTCTGAATCACCTTTAGTATACATTCTCAAGCCACTTACTTCTACCGGAAAAGATTACTTGTTTTGCATGAAAAGATTGCTTGTTTTGGTTCAAAAGATTGCTTGTTCTGACACAAAAGACTACTTATTTTCCAGCCAAACAAAGAGAGTTAAGCAAGACAAGAATGCAAAGCTCTTTCCAAAGCATCTGTATCTATTCCTTTTCCAATAAAGCTAAGTTCAATTCGGATATTACTATCTGATTTAAAACCTATTATCTGATATTCATATGAAACAGATTCTATCGAGTACCAATTCTGCTCTTCATCTTGAAATATACCCTTCATGCGATAAATATTTCCATAGGCCCCAGTTTTCATCTCACCAAGAAACTGTTCGAACCGAGTAATCTTCAAGGCAGCTTCCTGTACGAAAGAGTATGTGTCAAAGTTATTCTTCACCTGAGCCAAAGCAAGAAAAAAGGAATCTGCATTTTTAGTTTCCTGCTCTGCATTCTTTTTCAGATACACAAGCAATGCTTCCGCGTCTGCAAAAATCGGACAATCCGGACGGATCTTTTTAAGTACATCATACAATGCCTGCTGCTCGTTTTGTCCGCTACAATTAAACTTACTTATATAAAGGATATCACTAAAACGTATCTGATCTTCAAACAAACCCTTGGAAACTCTTAGCCAATTGGCGTAATTCAATGCATCAACCACCGTAATAATCTTATTCAACTGGTAGCGTTCCTTTACTTTGGGAAAATGAAAGATACGCTTCACATCGGATAAACGGGCTACTCCGGACGGCTCTATCAATAGATGACGAGTATCCATGCAAGCTGCTATATCCATCAGTTTATCCTGCAAGGCGAGCGCTCCACTGCAACAAATGCAGGATGAGACGATACTTTCAAGTTCAACATCTGATTGTTTCAGCAATCGGCCATCTATATTTACCTTCCCAAACTCATTCTCCAGCACCATCAATTTATTATCCAAATAGATTCCTTGCCTTATCAAAGTCTGTATAAGCGTAGTCTTTCCGGCTCCTAAAAAGCCGGAAATAATGTCTACCTTCATTCTGCTCAAGTTCATATCAGCCATGCCAAAGTCACATCAGATTATTACTAGTTCTACGTATCAGGCAACCCCCAGCAGTTCTTTTGCTTTCATTATCGCTGAATTGGCACTATCACTGTAACCATCCGCTCCAATTTCGGCTGCGAAACCGGCACTTACGGGAGCACCTCCCACCATGACTTTCACCTTATCGCGAAGACCAGCTGTTTGCAATGCTTCAATAATCGTCCTCATATAAGGCATAGTAGTTGTAAGCAATGCACTTAGTCCGACCAGGTTTGCTCCATGCTCTTTTACTGCTGCGACAAACTTATCGGAATCGGCATCTACTCCCAAATCGACTACCTGGAACCCACAACCTTCAAACATCGAACCTACCAGGTTCTTACCTATATCATGTAAGTCCCCCTTTACCGTACCAATAACGATTGTGCCGAGTTGTGAAGTAGCCTCATCTCCCTTCAACAGAGGTTGCAAGAGCGACAAGGAAGCTTTCATTGCACGTCCTGCCATCAGCAACTCCGGCACAAAGGCCTGTTGTCTTTCAAACCGGGCTCCAATCTCTTCCATCGCCTTAATCAGATAATTGTCTATCAACTCCTTCGGTTCTAAGTTCTCCTCAATAGCAACTTGAGTTATTTCAGCTGCCACCTTATGCTTTCCCTTCAGGATTGCATCATAAAGTAAATTCAAATCTGCCATAGTTCATTCTTTATTATAATTGTAAATACCTATTTAAAACTATCCCTATTTAAAATAAATAACCATCGAGCCGCTAGCCTCTACTTCAACCAAATCGCCCTTCCTTATATTCTTGCCCGTCAGGATATCTACCCCTTCCATTTTATCGGCCAAGCGTTCATCAAAACGTTGCCAGTCTACTTTTCGAGATTGGGACGAGCCATTAAGAATAATCATCACGCACTCCAAATCATTATAGCGGAAATACGTATAAACATTATCCTTTGGCACATAATGCATCAGTTTTCCGCTATAGACTACCGGAGTGCTTTTTCTAAAGTGCAACAGCTTACGCGTATGATTGAACATTTCCTGCTGCAAAGCCGTCCGCTCTTCTGTGCGAAACAAATTAAGCGTATCACCTTCCCAGCCACCTGGGAAATCCATACGGCACTGATGTGCACCACCACGCGGGTCATCGGCAAACAGAAGTTCCGTGCCATAATATATCTGCGGCAAACCGCGAGTAGTAGTAATGAATGTCATTGCCATTTTCACTTTTCCAATATCTCTACCCAGCATATTATAAACCCGGGACATATCATGGTTATCTGCAAAAACTACCAGCGATTCTCCTGCATTATCATAAAGAAAATCCTGGGCAATCATATTATAGATCGCTTTGGTGCTTCCTCCCCATGCTTCGTTATCACTGGCAAGTCCCATGATTAGAGAACGTTCTAATGGAAAGTCCATAGCCATTGGCAAATGACTGGCAAAACCGTCTTGCTTCTTTCTGTCACCCAACCAGTAAGCAATAACTCCCGGATCATTTCCCCATACCTCACCGACAAATTTCATATTGGGATATTCATGCCTGATAGCTTGTGTCCATAAGCTACCTTCACGTCCCATATAGAAATAAGTATCTACACGCAAAGCATCCAAACCGGCATACTCAATCCACCAAATAGTCATCTGTGTCAGATAGCTCAACACATATGGGTTTGATAAATTCATATCAGGCAATGATTCCACAAACCATCCTTTCGAACAAAGCATCCGGTCGTCTGCCGATGCGTATGGGTCACTGAAAGTATACAAAGCATAATTACTTTGAGTAAAAGTATCAAAATGGGTTACCCAATCCTTAAAGGGCAAGTCTTTCATCCACCAGTGTCCCGATCCACAGTGATTGGGGACTATATCCTGTATAATCTTGATACCTTTGGCATGAGCCTCGCTTACCATTTCCTTATACAGTTCATTGGTTCCGAAATGAGGATCAATATTGTAATAGTCGGAAATAGCGTAATGGTGATAGAATTGGTTATCCTCTAACAAAGGTGTAGACCAAAGAGCCGTGATTCCCAAATCAGCCATATAATCCAAATGGTTCATGATTCCCCGGATGTCTCCTCCATGACGGGTTTCCAATCCTTTCCTGTCCAAGACATGGGCAGAGCCTTTTACATAGTCATTACCTGTATCTCCATTGGCAAAGCGATCCGGCATAATCAGGTAAATTACATCGGATGAAGTTAATCCTTCACGTTCTTGCGATCCTTCCCTGCGTGATAAAATCTCATAAGGGAGTTTGATTTTCCGGTGTCCTTTCTTCACTTCCAGTGTATATTTGCCTGCCTTGCCAACTTCCATATCGACAAAGAGATAGTTTGGGCTTTCAGCATTGTGGATTGCCTTCACTGACATTCCCTGCTCAAGCACTCTCACTTCCGCATCTTTCAAATCTTCACCGTAAAGCATCAGTTGCAAGTCCGTATTCATATCCGCCCACCAGCAGAGCGGATTAATCCGCTCTACTTTCTGTGCAGACATGGAAGACGTATAACCGAACATCAACCACATTAACATGAAGAATGAATAATATCTCATACTACTTCTTCTGATAGAATACATAATGACCTGTCAAATCATTAAACTTAATATAATAGTTTCCGCCCTTAGTTACTGAAATATGTTCTCCTCCTGATGCACCCTTACCGTAAGGAAAGGTTTTCGCTGCCCAAGAAGTCGAACCACTCTGAAAAACCAAGTCTCCGGTCGTCAGGGCTACATCATCAATAATCCAAATGTGCGGATCGTAATATGCCTGTGAAAGAGTTTGGGTAGTAGCAACTCCCGAACCGGTCAACTGTATTCCAGTATAAGTCGGTGCAGCACTTGCATCATATTCCTTTATGCTGTATGTCATCTGGGAGGTGCTTGCAGTTATGGTATAATAGCCATCCTTTTCCAACTCAAAGTTTCCACCTGAAAGCGATAAGGTACCGTCAGCTTTACCATACATTGTATAGGTATTCAAATCGCCATCGTTGATGAACTTGAACTGCCCGGCATACGTTGTAGGGTCAAATCCACGAATAAATCCAGTGTACTGATCAATACTCAAAGGATCATCCCTAAACATAACATAACGATAGTTCGCAATGTCCCATACATTCGGGTCGACGAAGTACACGCCAAACATAGAACCTATAAAATGTAACGGCGCCATAGCAAACGAAGTTATATTCAGTTGCACTTTGGAAGATGAGTACAGCACCGGTAAAACCGGTTCCGAAGAGCCTAGGACCATAGGTTTGGCAACAATGCGCACTTCCAAGTCTGTCGCCACATCGACAGGCTGATTTAGTTTGTGCATAATAGAATTCAGATTATCTGAAGTCAGATGCTTCAAAAAGACATTATTGCCAGCCACTATCTCCTGTGCGTTGGCAAAGCCATTTCCAACAATATCCAGTTGGAGTGTATAAGTAGAAGAAATATCTTTTCCAAAATCAGCTGCCGACCATGAAACTACAAAAACCGTATCTTTAGCATTGTCCGCAGTACATACCACCGGGACATCTGTGTTCACAGTCACATTTTCAGGACCATTATTAGGAGTTACAACCACTTTCTCCATATCATTCTCACATGAGAAGAAGATGGAAAATAAGAACATTCCCAGTATATAGCTTATTTTCTTTTTCATAATCTATCATATTAAAAGTTCTACTTAATATCCGGTATTCTGTACCAGATTCGGATTAGCCATTACATCTGTAGCAGGAAGTGGGAACAGATTCAGATTATCACTCACTCCGACACCCTCTTTTGTACCACCTTTCCATTGCCATACATAGCTACCAGAAGTATAGAGTCCATAACGAATCAGGTCTGTACGGCGGAAACACTCCCAATAAAATTCACGTGAGCGCTCATCCAGGATATCGTTTAAAGTAATGTTCTCTACATTTGCCGACTTGTCGCCAAAAGCTCTCTCCCTTAACTTGTTAAAGTAACCGATAGCAGTTCCCTTATCCCCTCCTGCACCTCCACGCAGAAAAGCTTCGGCATAGATCAAATACATTTCAGCAAAACGGAATAACGGGAAGTCCGTATCAGCAAATGCTTCGGCAAAATTGGAGCCGTACTCTCCGGTAGAAGTGATATTACGGAATTTGGCAACAGCCAACCCTTCCATGAACTCATTTACGTTGTCCACACTCGGACGACTTCCGAAAAAGAGTTTGCGCGAATCATTTTCATCAAAGCGTGCAGGTAATTCTTTGCGCGAACGGTTACCATACCAGCCGCCAAGGCCTCCCATTCCAAAATACTCTTGGAAGTTTATTCCCGGAACATCATCACGAGTCACAATGAAAGAAGCATTAATCATAAAAGTCAGACCACCATAGCTCTTATTACGCTGTCCATCATAGTTAATCGAAAGAATCATTTCCGGATTGTTCACATTATTATCTGCCATAAAGAGTTCACCATAGTTTTCCTTCAAAGAATAACCGGCAGATATAACTTTTGAAGCATAAGTAATGGCTTCTGTATATTTCCCCTGACCGGTATAGACCTCTGCATTCAGATATAAACGAGCCAGCAAAGCCCAACAAGCAGCCTGATCTGCACGTCCGTATTCATTTGAACGAGGAGCCCTCAATTCATCTTGTATTTCAAGTAATTCCGATTCTACGTAACCGAATAAATCTGCTCTCTTTATTTGCGGAGGAAGTGCTTTGCCTATAGGCGTATTTTCGTCTACAAAAGGAGGATTACCATAGACGTCTATTAGTACCCAATACTGAAAAGCTCTAAGGAAACGAGCTTCCGCACGGAAGTATCTTATTTCTTCCGCATCATTTCCTGTAATGCCACGGCCACTCACCTTACCTTCTGTCGATTCTCGCAAGAATTCGTTTACCAATGCAATCTGATACAATGCACGGTAATAAAGTCCGGAAATAAATGTATTGCTTGATGACCAGTTCATAAAATTCAAGTCAGGGATACCACTGTCCGTCCAAGTGCAGATTGCCTCTTCCGTTGTCAAAGATTGCAGATTGAAGAAACATCTGACAAAATCAGCCGAAGCTCCGTCTCCCATAGTAATATCATCTTTGGAGGCCAAATCGTTTCCTACTTGGGAATATGCACCATATACCTTTGCCATCACCTGCTTGTAGCCCTCAAAAGTAGAATACACTTTTTCTGAGGTTATGTCGTTCGTCGGATATCGATTCAAATCATCCAGACATGAACTCATAATAATCGCCGTCATCAATGAAAATGTAAACGGCATCATAAACCGATATAATTTATTTCTTTTCATAACTGTTCCTCATTAATAATTGAGATTAAATCCTAATGCATAAGTTCTCGGACGCGGATAAAAACTACGGTCCACACCTCCGGCTATTTCAGGATCAAGTCCGGAATAGTTTGTAATCGTAAATACGTTCTGTACAGAGAGTGTAGCACGCAATCCAATCTTCTTATTAAAGACTTTACCAAAATTGTAGCTCAAATTCAGATTATCCATCTTTACAAAAGAAGCATTCTCCAAATAATAATCCGACAATGGTTGGTTCAAATAGAAATTTGTGTCGAATACGCTACGAGGTGCGTTTAGGACAGTTTTGCTTGGACTTAGAATATTACTATAAGTAGCCAAAGCGGAATTCATGTTGTTATACATATAATTGCCAAAACTGCCACGCAAAGAAGTGCTGAGTTCCCAATTACGGAATGATACACTTGTACTAAACCCACAAGTCATTTTGGGTTCGGAGGACTTGGAACGATATAAATCCTTACTGTTTATTTTTCCATCATTATTGAGGTCTGCATACACACCTTCCAAAGGTTTACCGTCTTCACCATAGGCTTGCTTATACAGATAGAATGAGAATGTGTTATATCCCACACTGTGAATCTGGACAGTACCACCGGTTGAACCAAAAATCCAACCTTGCGGAATACCTTCATAATCATCACTATCCACTAATGTCAACTTAGTTATCTTATTCTTATTGAATGACATATTGAATGAAGCATTCCAATTCCAATCTTTTGATTTGATAATTTCAGCATTCAGTGTCACTTCAAGACCTTTATTTTCCAAACTACCAATATTTGTAATCAATTGATTACTAAAATTGCTACCTGCCGGCACACTGACCGTAGCCAACAAATCTTCTGTTTTCTTCAGGTAAAGGTCTACACTACCCGTAATCCTATTATCAAGAAAGCCAAAATCCAAACCAGCATTATAGGTACTCGTTGTTTCCCATTTGATGTCGCGATCATACGCCGCCGGGCGGTACATGTAATAAAACTGATCGCCAAACTGATACTGAGCAACATTTGAGCTCATCTCATAACGAGCCAGATAAGGATAATAAAGATAAATATCCTGTTGCCCTGTTTGTCCATATCCCAAACGAAGTTTTAATTCGCTGACAGCATCCACGTTCTTCAGAAAACTTTCTTCTTTCATTTTCCAGGCAAGGGCGAATGAAGGGAAAGTACCCCAGCGATTATCCTCATAAAAACGTGAAGAACCATCCCGACGAAGTGTAACAGTCAGCAGATACTTATCCATCAAAGTATAATTCAGACGTCCGAAGAATGAGATCAGGGTATTCCGAGGCTCATCATAAGGAAAATCCGGTACGGTAAATTCTTCACCATCCGCTGTATAATCAATATAATTGTCTGTGTGGGTCAACCAATCCTGATAAGTATAACCGGCTGTAATATCAATAAAACTCTTTATTGCAGAAAATTCTTTAGCATAGTTCAAATAGAATTCCAGCAGTTTATTCTTCTTATTACTACCGTATTCTTGGCTTTTACCACCACGGGAATGCATCTGAGGTGCCCATGCAGGTACATAAGTCTTGCCACTACCCTTGGAATAGTCATAGCCAAGATTCAAATTAGCACGCAGTTCCGGTAAGAAGTGCATTTTATAATCAATCTGTGCCGTAGCGATAACACGTGATACATTCGAAGTATTCGAATAAGTATTCAACAAAAGTGCAGGATTCGTCAATGCCTGACTTTTCAACTCACCACCCGGCATTAACCATGTAAAGTAACCGTCATATTTATCAAATCCATCTGCTTTTACCGGTTGCGTCGGATCAAAAGAAACGGCAGTCTGAATAGCATCTGTATTTGCAAAACGATTATTAATACGGGTACCTTTCACCGAAGCATCAATTTTCAAGTGGTTATCAAAGAAACGAGGATTCAAATTCAACGAACCGGACCAACGCTCCATGTTGCCAGTTTTCAAAATACCATCTTCATTCAAATATCCTAAAGAAACTCGATAAGGAATATTTTTTAAAGCACCGGAAAGACTCAGATTATTATCCGTGCTAAAAGCTGTTTGATAGATAACATCCTGCCAGTCCGTATTATGTGTACCCAATAACCCCTTCAGCTCACTGGTACTCTTTGGATGATTGTTTACGATATCTCTGATTTCATCTCCCGACAACAAATCCAGTTTGTTAGAAATAGACGATAAAGAAAACTGTGTGCTGAAATCAACTTTCACCTTTTGCCCATAGGCAGCTTTCTTAGTGGTAATAATGATAACACCATTTGAGGCTCTTGAACCATAGATTGCAGTGGCCGATGCATCTTTCAGGATATTCATTGATTCAATGTCATTCGGATTAATAGTGCTTAATAAGCTAGGAGAACCTGCAACACCGGAATTCTCGACTGGAATGCCGTCAATAATAATCAAAGGGTCATTACTTGCCGTCAAAGAGGCTCCGCCACGAATTCGAATACGGCTACCGGATCCCGGTGCTCCGCCACTGGGAGTTACTTGTACACCGGCAACTTTACCCACCAGCATACGATCAGGCGACACAACCCCTTTCTGAAGTTCATCCTCACCTACTGAAGTGATTGCTCCTGTTAAATCTTTCTTCTTTACAGAACCATAACCGATGACAACAACATCTTTCAATAATACAGCATCATCTGCCAGAACGACATCGATAACAGCCTTATTACCGACAAGGATTTCTTGAGGTACATACCCTACAAACGAAAAAACGAGAACCGATTTTGCACTGGGAACTTTAATCTCATACTTACCGTTTGCATCTGTAATAACGCCAATGTTAGTACCTTTTACATAAATACTTGCGCCTGGCATTGTCTCTCTTTTTGAGTCGAAAACAGTACCTTTAATCTCAATTGTCTGAGCTTGCATACAGACAATGTTTAGCAACAGCATGCACAAAATGCATGCTATCTTCAATTGAAGTGCTTTCATAAATTAGTAAATTAGGGTTAATAAAAATAATTATATCACTCTGCCAATATAAACTTAAATGGGATATAGAGTCTTGCAGACCAACAACTTTCATTATGCTCCTCACCTGGAAACTCAAGACTTAAGAATGTTTTTTTATTATAACCTGCTTGAGAAAAGATAGCATCTACTTCCTTCTGATATTCCGGATAGTTTGCATCAAGTCCTATTGTTCCATGGTCAAAATAAATTTTATGATTAGAAGGGGAAGGCAAATAAGTTTTCAAATACTCATTTATGCCAGCAGGGATCTGCTTATTATTATCAAAAGTTCCAATCCAATGAGTGGAAAGGCATGCTGCACCACCAAATATTTTGGGGTACTCACACATTCCATAAATGGAAATCAGCCCACCCATACTGGAACCGCATAAAAAAGTATTCTTTCTATCGGTTTTCGTAGAATAGCTCTTATCCACAAACGGCTTCAACTCAGTAACTAGAAACTTTAAGTAAGCATCAGCCAAAGGATTATTTAGAAGTAAACCAAGTAACTTACTATGCTCCGGTTCTTCGATATATTGAATAGCTTTTTGCGGAAAATACTCAATATGACGCTTATTGCCATTGTTATAGATACCAACCACTATCACATCCCGGATTTCCCTATCTGCCCGCAACTTAGATAAAGTAGTTTCTACATCCCACTCACGTGCATTCCAAGCTTTACCAGCATCATACAGCATCTGACCGTCGTGCATATACAACACTGCATACTTTTTCTTAGTGGAATAATCCTTAGGAAGCCAGATGTCTATATTACGAGCATCTACAAAATCCGAATGAAAAAAGTATCTTTCAATAGTACCAGCAGATACTTTCAAATCATTCTCCACTTTAACTACTTTCTCACCAGAATAATGATTCCCAGCCCACATACACTGGACGGAAATAAGAAATAATAAAAGAATAACAACTCTGCTTTTCATAATATCTTTTATTGGTTCAACTTGATATTGCAAAAGTATCTGTTGAAACCCCTAAAAGCAAAGACAGGGCTGATTCTATAAGAAGAATATAAAAGTATATAAGATTAAATCACTGATTATCAGGAAAAATATCATATAGAAATATAACGATTTTATGCCATATGCTAAGCTATTATATATCCGATTTTACTGTTTCAATCTCCATAATTTTCTGCTCAAACAAGTTATTTGGCACTAAAGAACGATTCTTTACTTTCGTTTTATAAGTATTAATCGTGTTTACTGAATAATTTAAAAACTTAGCAATATGTTCACTATCCGTTACTCCTAAACGGATCAATGCGAAAATACGTAGTTCTGTTGTTAAGCAGTTAGGGTCTTGCAGAATAATCCGATCTTTATCTGGGAAAAGCTGATTGAAATGTTCCACAAAATCCGGGAATAATTTAAGGAAGATACTATCAAAAGAGACATATTTACCAGCTTTTGTTTGAGGGGAATCCGTCTGCTTCACAATCTGCATAAGTTCGCTATATTGTCGACTTGCCAATTTACGACTTACCAATTTGCGAAAACTTTCTATTTCATCCATAAAAGCTGAATTCAAACTAAAGAAATAACCTATATATTCATCCTTCGCTTTACTACTATCTTTCAGCTTCTTGTTTGTTTCCCTCAAATCTGCATTCTGCAATTGGATCAATTTACGGGCCTTCTTCAGCTGCTTCATTTGTTTCAAAATAAAGACCATGGCCCCCAAAAAACATAAGAACAAGAAAGTGACAAATGCCAATGAAACATACAGTTTATTCCGTTGTTGTTTCAACATCTCAAAACGGCTAGCCTCAATTATAGGAAGAATTCCTCCTGCCTCAACTTTCCGATGCCTTGCATTATAAAAATAAGCATTATCCATGGATTGTTTGATATAAGAATAAGCACGTTCTACATTTCCACGTCTATATGCAATATTTGCCAAATCCGAAAGAGCAGAACTCTCTTTTGTCACATATCTCAATTCTCCTATAGCAGCTTGTGTCAGATTGGTTACAGCCTTTACTGTATCTCCACTAAACAAATAAAACATTCCCATTCCACCTACACAAAGCGTACGACTACGCTCATCAACCTGTACCGAAGCTAAGAATTCCTGAGTAGCCTCTATTGCTTTATCATATTGTTGCTGACAACGATAAATATTAATCTGCTGCAACATCCCCAATGGATCTGCTTTTCCCTTCAATGCTATAATTTGTTTGCTATACTTAATGGATTGGTCATAATAATATCTTTCATAAGGATCATGGCGAATAGCGAGAGCCATATCCAGATAAAATTTGGAATAGCTGGAATACAAGCTTAATTTATGAGCTACATCCAGATTCGTAGTGTCAATAGCTTGCAGAAGCACTTTAGCTTCTAAGAATAAACCGGCAGAAGTACAACTATATGCAGCCATCAAACGAGCATCAGTCAATTTTGCTGTATCGTCAAGCTTTTGGGCAATCTCTATCATTTTATTAGCATAAACAAAAGCCGAATCATAATTATAGGATTGATATTCGTTGAAAAGAGCACTATACAACTGATATTCCTTCTCAATATCTGATGCAGACAACAAATTCTCTCGAAGTGTCTGTATTCCTCTCTGTTTTAACTGCTCATACTTGTCCTTGTTTAATAGCTGTTCATCCAGTTGAGACAGATAATAATCTATAGAGTCTTTTTCCGCTGAAAAAGTATTTGGAGCAAGCAATAACAAAAAAAAGAAAAGTAATTTATTGTGTTCAAAAAGAACTGATACTTTAAAATAACTCATGACTTATACATCTATATTTATAGTTATACACATTTCTCCCACACATATAAATACAAATATAGATGTTTTTTCGGAACTAATGCTTAC
>JAUUPT010000033.1 GCA_030843315.1 Bacteroidaceae bacterium
TCCTTTATTCAAATCTTTCGTTAAATTTCCGTTGGCATCATAAGCATACTCTCCGTCCTGCTTCACTGCGTCCTTGAATTCAAAACTTCCGTTATAGGTGGCGGTAGTAATTGCATCGTCCACACGGCTCATCCGGTTACCTGTCAGGGTGTAGGTCAGATTGTCTACCAGGCCGTAGGCAGTGGAAGAAGTCGGACCATATCTCAGCAGGCTTTTGATATTACCGTTCTTGTCGTAGCCGGTGACTTGTTCGGAAAAACGGTTCTGGTTTGTACTCAAAGCCTCTCCTTCCCCGTATTGGGATATGGTAGAACGGCCCAGATTGTCATAAGAATATTTGTATGCACGAACAGTGGTCTCACCCCCGGCACTCCAGGTCATCTTGCAGATGTTACCATTGTAGTAAGAACTGGCATAAGGGGCATTGTTATAATACAGGTTCTGCTGCAACTTGGTCCCTTTTATCTCTGTCAGCCAACTGCGCACGTTGTAGTTATACGTCAGCTTGCTATCTTCATTGCCGTGGAACTTCTTGGTGGAGAGCCGTCCGAAGTTGTCGTAGGTATAGTTGGCCAGGGTTATGGAAGTTCCGCTGTGGTTCAGGTCGAACTTCGTCTCCACCAGTCGGTCGGAATAGTCGTAGGCATAGGTATACTTACCGCTGACTTTCCGTACTCCGTCTTTATACTGCCACTCGTTGACGGTTGACGGGTTTCCGGTGAAAGTATAGGCTGTTTCGCGCTTACAGCAGAAGCCGGGTTGGAAACGGGTGGTGCGGGTCACTCTTCCTTTGACATCGTAGTAGTTGGCCACATACACATTGCCACCACCGCTGAACCGGCTGATAATGCTACCTGTAGGCTGATTCTGGGCGTTCGATACTTCTTGCGCCGTTGCCGCAGGAAAGTACGTACGGTCGGTAAAGCCCGATTGCGACAGGAAGGTATAGTTGTCATAGAAATTCTGTATCTGCACTACCGCACCTGAAGAAGCGTCCTTACCGGTACATACCCCCTGCTTTGTCAGTCTGCCCAATTGGTCGTACAGATAGAACGTCCATTTATTGCCGCCTGCACTGCGTTGCTTGCCGTCTTGACTGAAACTGACACGGTCGGCAGCGTCATATACATACTCTACATACTCCGTACTTTTAGCTCCGGGAAGCCACTTTTTGGAACAGCGCCCTAAGTTGTCGTACTCGTAGCGATAGGCGTACAATTCAAGATTAGCCGTAGCAATGTTGCCATTGATGGCAGGAGACAACACATAGCGGAGCTGCTTCAGGTCATCATAAACATAGTAGGTGTCACAAGGATCGCTACCGTTCATTTGTCGAATAAGCAACGTTTTTCCGTCCTTATCCTTAAAAGTATAGGTAGGATGGTGATCCTCATCGTAAGTAAGTACAACGGCAAGCTCTCCTGCAGGATAGTTCCCGCCGTTGACCAAGGAACTTCCGCTGACAGTATATTTGGTACACAGCAAGGGCGTCTCAAGCGTATTCGAGGTGTAGACCCTCTCTACCGGGTGTTGTGCCCATGCCGAGCCCGGACCGTACTGCTTCAGTACGCGGTTCAGGGGCGAAGATTCATAGACGGGGCGGGTGTAGGGTGCCGCATCATTACCATAATTTCCAGGAGCGTTGCTTTTAAAGGTAGCCGGAGCTACATAGTCAGCAGACGACGCTATCGGTAGCCAGGAGTTGGCTTCGCGCCCCAAGGCATCGTATTCCTGCAAGGTGACTATACGGATTTTGACATTATCGTTTTCCACCGCCTTCTTCAATTGCTGGAAAGGGCGTCCCAGCCCGTCGTAGTAAACGATTGCATCCACACGGTTCTTTCCGCTGCCATCGAGCATAGTGCTGGTGCGGACATAGTTTTGCGTCGATACTTGTGCCGTAGCGTGGATAGCAAGTATCATTAATGCTATCAAGCAATATATCTTTTTCTTCATGACTGTCTGATGTTTTTTAGTTCTTATAATTGTATTCATAAGCCTGCACGGTCTTCCCTTCATTATCCGTCACGCTTTGCAACCTGCCGAAAGAATCGTAATTGTAGTGGGTGACGTTCCCGTTCGGGTCGGTCTTGGATGTAATACCTGTAATGGGGGCCCAGGTATAGGTCGTGACTTGTGCGGCTGTTCCTTTGTAAGCCTGATTCAACTTCTGCCTGATAGCAGCTACATCGGGGTTTGCCGAACTTTCGAGCGTAGCCATCTGTGCATCTGTATATCCAAGGGCGGTGGTCACCTGTGCATACGTGGTATTGGCTATTTCTGCAATGACATGCAGTTTGTTGTAGCTCCACAGGTAGACGGTGGTCAAGGTTTGCTTCTCCGTCAGCGTAGAGAGATTATTTCCCGAGCTATAACTGCAGGCTGCATCAACGCTATAATCGGTAGAGGGAGAATAGGCTTGCAGGTTCAGCGTGTCCGTGCCAAGTACACCGCTATTTTTGTTGGAGAACTTGAAGCTGCCGATAGCGAGCGGGGCGGTCAACTTCAGCCGGGAATGGGCAGTCAACTGGCCCTTGCCGTTATAGCGGTTCAGTTCTCCGGCTATTACCGACGATACGCCTGCGCGGTTTACTACTTTGACCATTTCCGTGGGGACATTCAATATATGGTTGTCCGCCAAATCCCGCGGGTAACTGCTGCCTGCGTAGTTCTGGGGATAGAGCATGTGCACGGTTTCATTCAGGGCAGAGTTGTAGATAGTCTGTACAGTGGATGGTTGCAAGTTCCAGGGGTTGTAGGTATATCTATGCTCGGTGGTCA
Organism: Bacteroidaceae bacterium; assembly: GCA_030843315.1. Classification (GTDB taxonomy): domain Bacteria; phylum Bacteroidota; class Bacteroidia; order Bacteroidales; family Bacteroidaceae; genus Bacteroides. The sequence goes on from JAUUPT010000033.1 coordinate 2,782, forward strand.
ATGTGCCCTTGTCGGTATACTCTTTCATGGTCTGACTGGTACGTTCAATCCAGAATTTGGAAGAAGGGTAGATGCAAAAGAGTGCACGGGCTCCATTATATGCTTTCGAGTACAGGTTGTCAACTCCTGTGGCGTCGCAGTCTTCGGCTCCACTATGGACATCTTCCACCAGGGCATTGACAAAGTGATGTTCCTTTTTTAGTACAGTATAGATGTTTTCTGTTTCACGCAACAACTCCCCTGCTGACGAATAGATGGCTTCATGCAACAAATTGCCATTACGGGGATCATCGAAAGGCGGACAAAAATCAAATGATGAGTTCTTGCCGTTTTTGTTCCAGAATTCATAAACATGCTTGCCGTTACTACGCGTCAGGACTACGCGGTCATATCCTACCGGTGTACCTTTAACCGGTACCATGTTCTCCGAGTGCACAGTCCAGTAATTCTTTAATACGGCGGCAGGAACCGTTACATGGCCAGGAGTACCGGTACTCGGATCAGGGGAACTTGCTGCTTGGTAAAGTTGTATTTTGTTACGTGCAAAACGCAAAGGATACATCATCACTCCCGAAGACATGCCGTCTTCACGTACATAGCTGTATTGGGAAACTATCGTATTTCCGTTTCCATCGGTCTGGCTGATTTCTTTTATCCGCACTCCACCACCCTGGGAGATAACGGTATTAAGGCTTTTAGCCCACATCTCCACCCGTTTTTCTCCGGGGAAACCGGGATAAGGAGTAATCTGCGGCGAAGAGATGCTGGGATGAAGTTGGTATTTACCTGCCGGAAGCGTTATCCGCTCCACGTGTCTTACCACACTTTTTTTTGCCGCTCCTTCTGTTGTATTAAGTGTATCGGAAGGATTTAGTGTCCATAGCTTATACGGATGCATGGCTGTACTCGCAATCTGAGGATCATAAACCATCAGCATTGCCGGGCTTCCCAGCATATCTCTCCACGGTAATTCTTGCGGGCAAGAGTGCTCAACGGTTATTTCTACCAACATCTCGTTTTCTACTGTGAAGTCCTTGGGTTGGGTATTCACTTCCGGTATGGTAGAATTGCAGTTGCTTGTCATGGCATGAAGCGACAATGACTGTTGAGTGATAGATTGGTTCAGCCTTAAATAGGCATAATTCGTAAAAGTATGAGGCTCAAAACTGAAGCTACTCTGCCCACCGGTCGGATATACTATTTTAGAAAGCATACCGGCTGTAAGGGTGTTAGGGTTACATCTGCGGTTCGCCGTTTGCATGGAGAGGCTGTAAGGAAAATTATTGTATCCTGTTTCTCCTGCCAGAGAGAGGGGAGGCAGCAAGGTTGTATTTGACTGCCCGTTATAATGCCCCCAATAGTCGCGGGCAGACGAACTTTTGCCGGGAAGATCTCCCTGATAAGTAAACTGGTAAGGAGGCAGTTTCTTCAGACTGCTTCCGGCGGTCACTTCTTCGTTCAGGGAAACAAGGCGCAAGCGATTGTTTACTTCGGCATTGGAATAGAGGGAGTTGTAGGTCGACAAAAGGTTGCGTCCCGCATAATACTCGTAAAGGCGATTGCCACCCACACCATTGCCTGCAAAATAATCATAGGTGAAGCGGAAGCGTTTGAACAACTGATCGGACTTGTTCTTGATTTCAATGCTTTCCAGCTTGCGCCCGCCCTGCAGGTCGGTACGGGTTCCTACGTTGAAGCGTACAGTTTCTTCATCCGTCACTATTTCGTACAGATAGTAGTTGTTTATCTTCACCAGGTCAGAGGGCGTCTTTTCAACCTTGTAATTCACCACGTTGGTCAAACCGTAATGCCAGTACTCTTGCAACTCGGGTAGCATACGAATGGAGCCGTACTGCTTGTAGCGCAGGCTGATGGTTTTCCCGTCGGGATGCTTTATCTGAGTCAGGTAATACGACACATTCCGTTTGGCATAAGGAGCTGTGGTATAAGACTCCGGGGTATTGGTTTCGTTGATTCCGAATGTGTATTCTATACCGTCGGCATCGGTTATCTTGGTGATTCCAGTGGCTCCCCCCTCTATCTTGACTTTCCGGTCCTTGCCTGTCACAATGAATTTCTCCTGCAACGGGTGATAGATAAAATCAATGTGCTGACCCATGAAGTTGGCAGAATAAGACTGCGCCTCACCTTCGTGGTTGTCCAGCATTTGGGCATAGAGGGCAAAGGATATGTCGGTAGTCTTGGGATAGGGAATACACTTGTAGCGGTTGTATCCGTAAGTTCCCAACCAACCTGTTTCGTGGCTTCCTTCCATCTTATAGTATCGGCCCAGCCCGTCGGTATTCACCGGACGAAGGTTCAAGCTGTTGTATAAGAAGTTCCAGTCGCTCTTCAGCGTCCCGGCTTGAGGTTTGGTGGTTTGTGTTGTCACCACTCCACCTGCATTCAGCAACCAGTTCAGTCCCACCCAGGTAGACTCTTGGTTCACCTGCACAGCATTAGCCTGATAGTCGAGTGTGATAGGGAGTTTCAACTCGCCGCACTTCACCTCATAGATAGGAATGGAAATCTGGGGGACGCCCGTGTAGAAACTGACCGGAACTTCTCCCACTTTAGTAAAAGCCGCCACTTCGGGCGATTTGATGTTGATGCGTTGTGCAGATTCCGTCTGTGCCTGTAACTGTAAGGAGCAGACCAGCATGATAATCCACAGAATGTTCTTTTTCATAATTATTCTTCTTTTTGTGTTGAACGAATTGTTTTTATATTCATGAAATGCAGCTTGCTGCAAGTGTATGCACACACTTGCAGCAAGCTTATAGTTGGCTTTACATCGGCGGCATCGCCTGTATTCCCAGCACCCCGCCTATGGTGGTGATGACGGTGACGACTATCTTCAGAATCGTTTTCCAGGCTTCTTTACTTATTTTCATAATGTTCAATGTTTTAGTGATTAATGATTTTAGAATTCGCGGCTCACGTCGAAGCACGGGCATTGCTTTATCCATTCTTCCGGCTCTATCTCGCCGTTGCCGTTCTGGTCGGGGCTGAAGTCGCGATGACCGCAGAGGCGGGCGTCGGGAAATTGCTTCAGCAGTTGGGCGGCGAGCAGGCGCAGGGCGGAGCGTTGCGCAGGGGTGCGGGTGTCCTTCGGGTTGCCCCGGGTGTCGAGCCCGCCTTCGTAGCAGATGCCGATGCTGTGGGCGTTCTGCCCGCGGCAGTGGGCGCCGGTGATCTCCAGCGAGCGGGTGCCCAGCACGGTGCCGTCCTTGCGCACGTAGTAGTGATAGCCTATGCCGCGGAAGCCGCGGCGGCGGTGGATGGCTTCCAGCTCGTCCACCGGAAGCTCACGATCCGCACGGGTGGCGGAACAGTGGATGATAAGATGAGTGATTTTTCGCATAATGCTTTTCATTTTTCATTTTTAATTATTCATTTCCCTCACCCCATCGGGTTCTCGTCCAAGTCGCCGTCGTTACCGCTGCCGCCGCCACCGTCGCCGCCATCTTCCGAAGGCTTCATGTTCAGCTTGGCAAGCTGTGATTCGAGGTCGACGAAGTCGATGCGGGTTTCGGCTCGGGTGGTCGAGGTGTCCAGGTTGGGGCGGATGGCGCTCGATGCGCGGAAGTTGATGCGCACGGCGCGGATCTTGTCCGCCTGGCACTTGTCTTTGGCGTCGGTGCCGTCGGTGGTGGCGGAGAGGCTGAAGACGCCGAAGCCGTCGATGTTGACGGAGTGGCCGTTGTAGAGCTCGGTACGCATGGCGGAGACGAAGTTGGTGAGCACGCTCTGGATGTCGCCCAGCGTGAGGGAACTGTTCTCCTTCATTTGCAGGGCAAGCGATTCGAGGGTGGCGGATTTACCCCAGATGATGAGTTGGGGGTGGTATTTGCCCGAACCGTCTTTCTTGAGGGGGTTCAGGCGGAAAATACGTTTGTAAGTTACTGACATGGTTATAATGTTTTTAGTATCAGCAGATGTACAATTTCGTTAAGTGCAGGCATGTACAAATGGCCTTTCTTTCCCGGGAATAGGACAAAGGTAGGGAAGTGCGCAGGGGCAGGGGGACGGACTGGGGCGGAGTGGGATGGAGTGGGACGAACTGGGGAGGGAGTTGGGCGTACTTACCCCTAATTATTCATATTCAGGAGTTAAGGAGTTAAAGGGAGTTATCACTCCGCTTAACTCCTTTAACTCCTGACTGTGAATAATGCAGGCTAAAACATCGCTTGTTTCGGGGCAGAACATTACTTCTTTTACCCCGAAACAAGTAATGTTTCGGCTTGCTGCAATTACGGTTCTTCGAGGTAGTCTACCAGCAGTTGCACCTGGCGGTGGCTGAAGCTTTGGTCATTGCGCCCCTCGCGCCCGCTGTAGAGGCGGCGGTGCAGCTCGGGGTTGAAGGATATCCACTTGCGCAGCTTCTTCAGCGCCGAGGCGGGGGAGAGCTGGGGGAAGTAGAGTTGCGCCAGGTCCTGCTTCAGGTAGGAGCGGACGAGGAAGGGACGGTCGGGTATGGGATTCTGATTTTCCATATTGATAATGTTTTGTTTGATGAAATTGTGATACATGGGGAAGGGGCGGGAAAGCCCCTTCCGAAGCCGATTAGGGTTCAATTTAGGTTCAGGTTCACCTTGACCCCTGCTTGGGGCGTTTTTGGTTCTTCTTCCGATAGCTATCTCCATCTTTTATAATGAGTTGCGCATTTAGAGCTTTCTTGATAATCCGTTTGCCTGTACTTTCCGAAGCTCCTGCATCAAGTGTCGCTTGAATTATCTCTGTGTAGGTAAAACATTTGGGCAAAATGTTTAATATGTCTTCGGTGCGGTGAAAACGGCGCAGGCTGACAGGGGGACGGCTGGTTTCGGGCAGCGAGGTACTAAGTAGCAAACTGTGCTCGATCAAGGTCTGCACAATGCTCATGGCCGACTGGAAATCCTCGTCTGTACAACCGTACTCCTTGGCGTAGCGGTAGTCATCCCATTTGCGGAAGATGGTGAGAATCGTAGCGAGTCGCATGGCTAATAATCCGGAACGGAGAATGATGCTGCCCGCCGAGCCACTGCCTTCGGCAAGGGCGCGATTGAGCAGTCCGCCGAAGAGGTCGGTGTGATACTGCCATTGTGAAGGACTGAAAGTGACCAGTGTAGGTGACTGAAGCAAGGCTTCGTGCATCTGTCGCAATTCCTTGCCCAGTTGGCGAAAGTAGTTGTATTGGTCGTCTTGTCCCTCGATGGGAGCACACGACTCCCATTGCAGATTCTGCTGGCGGGTGTAGATGGCAAAGCGGCTGTATAGCCCTACTTCGAGCGAACGGAAGAAGTTGTGGAACTGCTCCTGTGTACCGGCAATGTTGAGTGCCAAGTGTGGGCGACGTACTACGATGGGGTCGCCATCCACCTTATAGGAAGAAGATACTTCTTCGTGGTGGGCAGCTTTGCAGAGTATATCTTCGTAGTTGCCGTAGTCTTGTCCCAGGGAAGAAACCATGGTGTTGATTTCGGTACTGGTCATGCAGCAGCCCACTTCTCCGGCGGCAGCAAGGCTTTGTATGAGCCGGCTCTTGCTGGTGGTGGCGGAGATTTTGAGATATTGCGGCAATGGCTCTTCGGGCTTTTGCTCCACGTTGGGCATACGCTTTTCGCGGCGTGCCTGCTGTTGTTCCTGTTCCCATTCCAGCAGGGCTTTCTCGTATGCCTTCTTCTGGTTGCGCCGTTGTTGCTCGTAGAGTTCCTGTGTGGGGTCGAGCAGGACGGACGATAGAGCCATCACACCTTTTCCTGCACCGGCAGGCGCCACTGCGGCAAGATAGAAGTGGGGGGAATAGAGGAGCTTCTTGTAGTAGAAACTGACGTAGGGAAACAGAGCGCTGCAACTGTTGAGGCTACCCAGCAGGGTTAGGTCGCGTTCGCGCTTGTCGGAGGCTTGGAGGCAACAGCGTTTCAGGAAGTCGGGCAAGCGGTCGTAAACCTTATCCGGGATATAAGGCGCAGTGGCTCTTAATGCGTCATTTTTTTCTAACACCTCTTCGGGACTTTCTTCCTCGTTGGTGGCTGTGGAAGGGGTCAAGGTGAACCTGACCCCATTTTGAACCCTATCCTCTGCCTTTTCTGTCTTTTTCTTCTCTTCAAGATATTGATATCCAGCCGTTACCTTCTGCCGGATATTTTCGGCGGAGAAATCGCCGTTGGCGTATCGGCGTGCAAAAATTGCGATGACTTCTTTCAGTTCGTCCCGTGAAAAACCTTTACTGCGGGCTACGCGTCCCAACTTCAGTGCAAGGTCATTGCGGCTGCCTCGGCGGAAGGGGTTGCGACGCTCGAAGTCATCGAGAAACTGGGCGAGGAAACCGGGGGCGGCGACTGTTTCCTCGCTCCCGGTTTCGGGGAGTGTAGGGGCAGGCTTTGAAAGTGCAGTCCTGTTTTCCGCAGGCAGAGCATTCTTTCCTTCGGTGTGGGGCAAGCCGTTTGCTGCATCAGTCTTCTCCGCGCCGTCCCATCGGAAGGTTTCCGCCTCTTCGTTGGTGTAGGCTTCGGGGTGCCAGGAGTAGAAGCAGGGTTGCGTCAGTATCTTGCACTTGTCGTCGTAGGGATGGGCTACGTGGGCGGCAATGGCGCGACCTACGGCGGCATAGAGCCCTGCATAGTCGCGCTCTACGTCTGCGGTGCGGACGCGGGCGAAGATCTTTACTCCCTCGTCGGAGATGCTGATGTGCGAACCGCGTACGTAGGGCAGCGATTGCGTCAGGCGGAAGATTTCCGGGGTGCGCAGGTCGGTGTGGTCCAGGTCGATGCAGAGCAGTCCGCTGTGGCGGGTGAGGTTCTTCACTGCATGTCCGCCCTGGCACACGCCGGCGGGGACGATGCAGGGCATACTGTCCTTCAGGGCTTGGGCTTCTGCTTCGTGGCCGGGCTGGTGTTTCAGGCGGCGGTAAGCTTCTACACGCGGGCGGTAGCTGTCGCTGCGTACAAGTTCAAAATACTGTTTGATGCTGATTTCCCGTGATGTTTTGCTTCGCACGGTCGAAAATTCCGAGACGTATTCGTCTGGAGTGGATGTGGTTAACATACTGTTTGGGTGTTAATGTAGTCTGTGCGGCGGCAATAGGACCACCGTACGGCGTGCAAGTTACAACACCCGTGGAATCAGCTTCTCCGTTTTCACGTACTTTTGATTTTCAGGCTTCTGAGTGCCAGGGGCTTATCCGGCAAAAGTACTGAAACAGGTTTTTAAGGTATTTTAAAAGTTTACCTTGCATTGTGTTCTCTACCACTTCCTGTTTGTTATCTCCCGTACCGTCTTCTCTCCTCTTCCCTTCTCCTCTTTTCCTTCTGCGTTTCATGCTCCGTTACGAGTCTTGCCATTATTTTGAGGGTAGCTTTTGTCTTTTGGCACGCTTGGATGCTCAGTTCGTAGTCCTCCTCTTGCAGATGGCGGAAGAATGCATATATCTTCTCAATCTCGTTATACTCTTTCTTTTTCGTTTTTTTTCATCTTTGTATTATTATTGGGTGTTTCATAAAAAAGGTGTGCCGGGATTCACATCCAGACACACCGTAAACATAATATTTGAAAAACAAATTCTATAAAATCATAACTTGAAGTCTCCGTATACCTTCATGCCGGGCATATTCACTACCAGGCGATAATCTTCTCCCTCTTCCAGCAGTCCTGCTACGGGCAGCACTACGCCTTCGGCATCCGTGTAGGCTTCGGAGCATACCGTCTCGCCGGTGGCAAGGTTGACGACCGACACCGTGCAGTCTGTGCAGGCGCCTGTAAGGTCTATCAGGATGTAGGCATTGTCTGCGCTGAGGCAGGCTGTGGCGGTGGGGAGGATGGAGCGGGGACTACCACCGTCGGCCATTTCGGCCATCAAGTGAATCTCTTTTGTATTGTCGAGTGACATGCTTGCGGCGTTCATGCAGAAGAATGCAGCCAAGACTAAAAATAACATTTTTGTTTTCATGCAAATTTTTGGTTTTAAGTTTGAAGGTACAAAGCAAATCCTTTTTTACGGGATAACGAAATAATGAGGTGTTACAAACGTTACAAAGGGAACGAATAATGTTACAAATGTTACAAAATACTTGTAATTTGCTGAGAATCAATGCTCGAATATTAGCGTATAAAGTTCTTCTCCCACCTTGTTCTTGATACGTGATTTCCTTGTTCTTAGAGCATCGGGAGTGCTCCCCTTTATCTTTTCGATAATAATATTGGGACATCTTAGTAGGGAAAACACACAATAAAGCAGATCATCGCTTGTCAGTGCAGGATAGTTCTCTTTCAGGTCGCCCATGACGTCGGCGAATGATTTTCGTATGTCTCTTATTATCTTTATACGGTATTCCTCTATTCTGCTTTTCCGTTCTATGGGATTGGCTTCTTCTGTTATTTTACGCAGCATCTCATAGCCTTCTGTCTTCGCAAACAAGGAAGTGCATAGCTCCCAACGTTCTCTTGAAAGTTCGGTCAGCTTTCCTTTCTGTTCCTCTTTTGGGAAGTTTTCTTCTTCATGCAGAAGTATGGTTTCGGCATGAATTTCCATTAAGCGCTGTTGCAGTTTCAGCAGTCTTTTCCTTTGCACTCTGTCGCGGACGAAGAATAATATGCCTAATATCAGAGAGAAAATAACTACTATGGCAACGAGGCGTTGATTGCGTATGGTTAGTTTGTGCTTGTGCAGTTCCGTTTGGTGTTTGGCTACCAGACTGCTGAGTTCGGTACGGTCTTTCAGCGTTTGGATGGAGTCGTGCAAAGCAAGGAAGGAATCTGCGTACATGATGATTTTTTCGCAGTGGTGTATCTTGCTTTTACACGACTGGTACAGCTTGTTGTAGCAGGAGGCCTTCACGTAGATATTAGAGGATTCTTTCCCTATATTCCAGTAATATGCGGCTGAGTCGTTTTGTTGTAACTCTTGCAGTACGTTGCCTTTGATATAGCAGGCTGACGTATAGTTTTCTTTTCCTGCCAGTTGTTGCAGCGCTTTTGATATGTAGATATCGGCTTCGGTATGTTTGCCTTGCTCATAATAGAACATTGCCATTTTCTTGTATAGTAGGGATAGTAAATGCGTTTGTTTCAGTTGGGAGGCTATTTGCAGTGCTTGTTGGTAGTAGTAGAAAGCACTGTCTCGCTGATACTCCAGTAAGAAGGAATCTCCTATATTCTTTAGGCAGTGGCATGCACGTATAGAGTCTATTGGTAAACATAGGCTGTATGCCTTCCGGTACATACTCCTTGCATCTTTATGTAGTTTAGGATCTTTGTAGCAATCCCCCAACTGGCTGTACACCATTGCCGTAAATCGGTCATCCACCCCTTCGGGCATCATTCTGGCGGCTTGCAGGTAGTAGTCGGCAGCAGTGGCAAGGTCTTGCTTCCCGGCATACACACACCCGGTGTAGAAGCGCGACTTTGCCAGCCGTACGGCGTCTTTCTTCTTCTTATAATATTGTGCGGCTATCCCTATCAGCGAGTCGTCCTCCAGCGGTAGGTAGTTCTTGTATCGGGCTTGCGTCATCAGCAGTGCATAGAGCGCCCTGTCCGCTCCTTCCAGCTTCTGCGGGGCGGAGATCTGCCGGAGCAAAGCCAGCGAACTGTCCGGGCGGGAGTTCATCAACGAGTCGGCAGTCAATAATTCGGGCTGCATCGGTGTAGTTTCATTTCGGCACGAGGCGTACAGGAAAAGCAGAGAAAGAGACAGGTAAAAAGCGTTCAGAAGATATTTCATGTGTTCGGTCTATAGTGTTAGGCGGCAAAATTACACAAAATTCTCCCTCTTTCGTTTGGATACTTCCCGAATTTACTCTTACTTTGTTAATCGTTGAACTTAAAACTATAGAAACACCATGGGAAAAAGTAAGAAGAAAGTAATGCACAGCCAGAAGGAAGAGCAACAGGCAAAAAAGGTATTGTTAATTATCGGAGTATCGGCAGTGATACTGGTACTTGCCATGTTTGTGGGCTACTCCTTCCTCGCCAAATAAGCGCAGGATACATTATGCCACAAGAGATAGAACGAAAATTCCTCGTGACGGGAGAATACAAGTCACAAGCGTATGCGCAGAGCCGCATTGTGCAGGGCTACATCTGTAGTGCACGCGGGCGGACGGTGCGCATACGTATCCGCGACGACCGGGGGTATCTCACCATCAAAGGAGCCTCCGATGCCGCCGGCATCAGCCGCTACGAGTGGGAGAAGGAAATCCCCCTGGACGAAGCCCGCGAACTGATGAAGCTGTGCGAGCCGGGCGTGATAGACAAGACGCGCTACCTGGTGCACAGCGGCCGACACACCTTCGAGGTGGACGAGTTCTACGGCGAGAACGCCGGGCTCACCGTGGCCGAAGTGGAACTTGCCTCCGTGGACGAACCCTTCGAGAAACCCGCCTTCATAGGGCAAGAGGTGACGGGCGACGTCCGCTACTATAATTCGCAACTGATGCGACGCCCATTCAGCACGTGGGAGTAAACCCGTTTATCGGGGCGAATGTCTGCCTGTTGCTGCTCTTCTATTTCCTGTAAATCAGTGATTTTTTGCTTTTTTAACTCCGAAACTCTCGTAATTGCAATGAAAGGGGCTAATTTTGCCGCATTCGTTGTGACAAAAGCCTGACGGGAAACGTCTAATACGGAGACAATAAACATGAATAGTCACTAAACAGGGAAATCAATGAAAACAAAATGGATTGTGCTGCTATGCCTGCTGATGGTATCGGGGATGGCGGCAGCACAAAACGCACCGCTCTCTACCTTCCAGGTGAAGGGAGTGCTGCTCGACTCACTCACACAAGAAGGCGAACCTTATGCCACTATCAAGATTGTGAAGAAAGAAGCTCCGGCAAAGGCTTTGAAAATGATGGTCACCGACATGAAAGGCAAGTTCCAGGAGAAAGTGCCCGGAACGGGAGACTTCATCATGACCATCACTTCCGTAGGACGCAATCCCATCGTGAAACCTTTCTCCGCCGCAGCAGGCGAGAAGGTGGTGGACCTGGGAACTCTCTACGTCACCGACGCTTCCAACGAACTGGGACAGGTGGAAATCGTAGCCCAGAAACCACTCGTAAAAGCTGATATCGACAAGATAGAATATAATGTGCAGGACGATCCCGACTCCAAGTCGAACTCCGTACTCGAAATGCTTCGCAAAGTGCCGTTGGTAACGGTGGACGGCGAAGACAACATCAAGGTGAACGGCAGCAGCAGCTTCAAAGTCTACGTCAACGGCAAGCCCAACAACATGATGAGCAATAACCCCACCGAAGTACTGAAGAGCATGCCCGCCAACTCCATCAAGCACATCGAAGTCATCACCAACCCCGGTCCCAAGTACGACGCCGAGGGTGTGGGCGGTATCCTGAACATCGTCACCGTAGGGCCCGGACTCGAAGGCTATACGGCCACCTTCAGCGGCAACGTCAGCAACCGTGGCGTAGGCGGCGGAGTGTTCGGCACGATAAAGAGCGGCAAACTGACGGTGAGCGCACGCTACAACTACAACCACAACGAGTCTCCCCGCAACTACAACAGCGGCAGCCAGCACGTCACCCCGGAAGCCGTCAACGAGAACTCTGCCAACATCGACTACGAAGGCAGCAACAAGAGCCGTGGCGACTTCCAGTCCGGTAGCCTCGAAGCGAGTTACGACATCGACACGCTGCGCCTCGTATCCGTTTCCTTCGGACTTTGGGGTGGAGGTAACCGCGGTCACGGCACGTCCGACTACATCGCCACCTTCCCCGACGGCGGAGCCCCGCTCTACAGCTACTCCCGCCCGAACCGCAATAAATCGTCCTGGTACTCCATTGACGGCGGTATCGACTACCAGCGCCTCTTCAAGGTGAAGGACCGTATGCTGACCTTCTCATACAAGATAAATACCCGTCCCGAGACTTCCGACGCCTACTCCGAATACCGCGACGAGGAAGCGCAGAGCCCCGACTGGGCGGCATTCCTCTACAGCCTGAAGAACCAGCACAACGACGGCGAGCAGAACACCACCGAACACACCTTCCAGGCAGACTATACCACCCCCATCGGCAAGATACATACGGTAGAGGCAGGAGCCAAGTACATCTTGCGCAACAACTCCTCGGAGAACGACCGCTACGACCGGCGCATCAGCGACCCCAACATGAATACTGACGGCAGCAATGAGTATGAGTACAACCGCGACCAAAGCTCGCACTACAAGCATCTGAACGACATCATCGCCGCCTACCTGGGCTACTCGGTGCGGGTGAAGAAGCTCTCCGGCAGGCTCGGCGTGCGCTACGAACATACCATTCAGGATGTGAAGTACCTCGTAGGCAAGGGTGACAACTTTACCAAGAACTTCGACGACGTAGTGCCTTCGGCATCCTTGGGCTGGAAGCTGACGGATATGTCCAATCTCCGCTTAGGCTACAATATGCGCATCTACCGTCCGGGCATCTGGTACCTCAACCCCTATCTGGACGACAGCAACCCCACCTACATCAGTCAGGGAAACTCCAGGCTGGACAGCGAGAAGAACCACTCCTTCAACCTGAGTTACAGCAACTTCACCCAGAAGTTCAACATCAACCTTTCGGCACGCTATTCTTTCACCAACAATAGCATCGAGAACATCACCGCCCTGATGCCCGACACCCAAATCGAAGGCTTGAAGAACCCTACGGGCAAGGATGTGCTCTACTCCACTTATGCCAACATCGGCAAGAACCGCAATGCCAGCCTCGACGGATACGTCAACTGGAACGCTACTTCCAGCACCCGCATCTACACGAACCTGAGCGGCTCGTACTCTTATATAAAAGGTGCCGAAGGCATGAGCAACCACGGCTGGAACTTCTTCGCCTACGGCGGCGTGCAGCAGACACTGCCCCATGACTGGCGCGTCAGTCTGAACGGCTTCGGACAAACTCCGTGGGTGATGTTGCAAGGCAAGGGAAGCGGCTTCTTCAGCTACAGCCTGAGCGTGAACAAGTCTTTCCTGGACAAGCGCCTCACTCTCTCGGCATTTGCCAGCAACTTCTTCAAGAAGTACATGAACCAGTCCTCTACTACCGAGGGTGCCGGCTTCATCAGCAAGAGCGATTATCGGTACTGTATGCAGCGCTTCGGCGTCAGTGTCAGCTACCGCATCGGTGAACTGAGAGCCAGCGTGAAGAAGGCAGCCCGCACCATCAGCAACGACGACGTGAAGAGCGGCGGCGGTGAAGGCGGTGGCGGCGCAGCCGAATAAAGGGAGATTTATTTCTGCAAGGAGAGGCTGCAAAAAGATGTCAATCGTCTTTTTGCAGCCTTTTTTCATATCTAATTCCGACTTAAGATTGTCTCTTTCAAAGAAATATCATACATTTGTTTTCAAGAAGAATTGTCCGGTACTAAAAAGTATTCAATATATGACTATTACTGAACTTATAAAGCAGCCCGAAGGTCGTCGGTTGGAGTTTAAGGGTGAACTTCCTGCCAACTCTGACTTGGCAAAAACAATTGTTGCTTTTGCTAATGATGCAGGCGGCGAGATTTATGTAGGCATTAATGACAAGCCGCGACGGATTGTTGGTTTGCCGGAAGATGAATTGCCTCGTATTGAAGAACAAATCAGTAATTTGATATACGACAGGTGCTATCCTACTATCTTGCCCGAAGTATCTTTTGTGACGGTAGAGGATAAACATCTTATTCGGGTATGCATTTATCGTGGCAGTATGCCTCCCTACTATCTAAAAGAAAAAGGAAAGCTGAAAGGTACTTATATCCGCGTAGGTTCTACCAATAAACTGGCAGATGAAACTATTATTGCCGAACTGGAAAGAAGGCGAAGGAATATTTCTTTTGACAGTGAGGTGGTAATGGATAAAGAGGTAAGTGAACTGAATATTGATGGCTTCAAGCAACTCTATAAGGAGAAAACGGAGGAGACTTTAGATATTCAGACTCTTCGTAAGCTGGAATTGGTAAAGAAGGAGCAGGATAGGGAATATCCGACGAATGCTTTAATACTCTTTTCGGACGATGCATTGCGTAACTCAATCTTTCCAAATGCCAAAGTGGAGTGTGCCCGTTTTAAGGGTACGGGGACTGAAGAATTTATTGACCAAAAAAGTATTGCCACTCATATCGGCTTGCAAGCCGAGGAGGCATATAACTTTGTATTGCGCCATATTAATAAAGGGGCGACAGTGAAGGGAGTATACACGGTGTCACGTTGGGAGTATCCGGTGAAGGCTATAAGGGAGATTATCCGTAATGCTGTTGTGCATCGGGATTATTCGCTGACGGGAAAGGATATAAAGGTGGCCGTTTATGATGATATGGTGGAGATAACAAGTCCCGGCTTATTGCCGCCGTCCATTGACTATTCTGCAATGGATAGCCGACAGTCGGATGCAAGGAATAAGGTGATAGCTCCCGTCTTTAAACGATTGGGGGTGATTGACCAGTGGGGGAATGGACTCAAATTGGTAGGTGAGGAAATGAAAGACTATCCCCGGGTTGAACTGCGGTGGAAAGAGGTTGGGCTGTCATTTCAGGTGCAGTTCGTAAAGAAAGGGGGTGTTACCAATTATGTTACCAATGTCACCAATGATGTCACCAATGTGTGTGATGGCGGTGATGTCGGTAATGGCGGTAATCTTGGCGGTAATGGCGGTAATGATGGCGGTATTATAGAAAGAATTATGGCTTTGATTAAGCAGGATGATAAGGTTTCTGTTCAGGAAATAGCCGATAGCATAGGCCTTAGTAAGCGGAAGTGCGAACGTATTATAGCAGAATTGAAAAGAAATGGATTAATCGATCGTATAGGTCCTGCTCGGTCAGGTAAATGGGTTATAAATAGATAAAACAATAAGCAGATACAACGATGCAACGAACCACTCTACTAATTCTGTTGTCTCTTATGATGCAACTTACCGGATGCAAATCTCCACGCACAGCGCCTTCTGCCGATGCTACTGCCCAGGTATCGGCAGAGCTGGATTCGCTCTTCTCTTCACTGTTTAAGGCAGATGAACCGGGTGCTGCTGTGGTAGTGGTGCGGGGCGATTCCATTGTCTATGACAAGGGTTTCGGACTGGCACGCCTGGATTCTGTAACGCCGATCACGGACCGGACGATGTTCAACATCTGCTCCGTTTCCAAGCAATTCTCGGCTATGGCGCTTTTTGTGCTGGCAGAGGAGGGGAAGCTCTCGCTGGACGACACGGTGAGCAAGTACTTTCCGGAGTTCAAGGCGGATTTCTTCAAGCGGATCACGTTGCGGCATTTGCTTTCGCATACTTCCGGCATCCCCGATGCACGTCCGCGTACGGCGGAAGAGTGGAAGCGCTATACGGCCACAACAAAAACGCAGTTCAAGAGTGTGGATGACTTCAAACGTTTCTGCGAAGAAGACGAGTCCTGCCGCTACCTCGAAAGCCTCGACTCCCTTGCCTTTGAACCGGGCACGCAATACGAGTATCAGAACCCTACCTTCCAGTTGATGCTGATGATTGTGGAGAAGGTGACGGGGGAGAAGTTTGACGACTGGATGCGCACCCGTATCTTTCTGCCGGCAGGCATGACGGACGCCACCTACTTTGAACCGGATAAGTCCATCCCTCGCATGGCGCACGCTTATACTCCTGCCGAAGGCGGGAACACCCGCAACTACTTCCGCTCTGCCGACGGCAAGTGGGAGGAATGCGACTACGGCGAAGCCAACTTCTTCGGTACCAAAGCCGATGGCGGTCTCTATACCACCCCCCTGGAATTTGTGAAATGGGACAAAGCCCTGTACGGTGACTTGGTGGTCTCCGAAGCCATGCGTCGCGAAGCCCATAGCGGCAAGATAGCCACGGACATTCCCGATACCGATTATGGTTACGGCTGGTTCATCGAGCATCGACCGGATCGTCCGCAGAAGATTTACCATACCGGCGACAATGGCGGTTTCCTTATCTTCGAAGGCCGTTTCCCCGATAAAGACCTGTTCTACCTCATCTTTGCCAACCGTCCGGACTGGGATCGGGAAGGAACGGTGGAAGAGGTGGATAAGGTGTTCGAGAGGAACGGGTGGATCTGATGATACGCAAGAGAAAATAAATGGCTCCGTTCTGTAACATTATTACTTTGCCTGTATCTAAAGGGTAAATTAATAATGCATACGACCATGAAAAGAGTATTTTCAATCTTAGTATTTTGCCTCGGTGCTATTCTTTCTTTTGCCGGGAACTATCCTTTCTCGGTTGACAAATCAGGAAAAGGGAAACAGGCTGTTGTCTTCATTCCGGGTTTTGCAAGCTCGGGAGAGGTATGGAAAGAGTCTGCCGGCAGACTGGCGGAGGATTGCACCTGCTATGTGCTGACGATGGCAGGCTTTGCGGGTGTTCCGCCCCAAGAGGAATCTTCGTTCGAGGCCTGGAAGTGCGGGATAGCCAGGTTCATTGAAGAGGAAAAGATAGAGAACCCCATACTCGTGGGGCACAGCATGGGAGGTGGGCTGGCACTTGCCATTGCATCCGACTTCCCCGACCTTCCCAAGAAGCTTATTATTGTAGATGCTCTGCCTTGCCTGATGGCCTTGACCAATCCGGACTTTAAGCCGGTTGACGATAAGGATTGCCGGGAGATGACAGAGCGGATTACGGCTATGGATGAACAGCAATTCGCCCGGGTGCAGCGGATGAGTGCGGCAAGCCTGACGACTGATACTGCAAAGCTGGACGAGATCGTGAACTGGGGAGTGACATCCGACAGGGAAACTTATGCCAGGCTGTATTGCGACTTCTCGAATACGGATTTAAGGGAACGGATAAAGAATATAAAAGTGCCTTCCCTGATCTTATTGGAATCTAACTTCAAGAACATAGCATCTGCCGTCGAGGAACAGTACCGGGGTCTGCCTGCAGCACGGCTGAAGTATGCCGGCAAGGGACTGCATTTTGTGATGTACGATGATAAGGAATGGTTTCTAAATGAACTTTCCGGCTTTATAAAAGAATGAGAAGTGGAGTTTGAGCTGATATATAAAGAGTACTGGGGCAAGATATTCCGCTTGTGCATGGGCTATGTCAACGACTATGAGTTAGCCCGGGACATGGCGCAAGAGACGTTTATCAAGGTCTGGCAGCATCTGCCCGAGTTCAGGAATGAGGCGACCGTGGGGACTTGGATATTCCGCATCGCCACCAATCATTGTCTGCGGCAGCTGGAGCAACGGAGGCAGATGCCTCCGGCTGAATTTCCTGTGAATCTGCCGGAAGAGGAACGGATGGACAAGGAGCCTCAGATTCAATGGCTCTATCAGTCTATAGCCGAACTTCCTGAGGTAGACCGTATCATCATTTCGCTGGAACTGGAAGAGGTCCGCCAGGCGGAGATTGCACAGATTGTAGGACTGTCGGAGAGTAACGTCCGGGTGAGAATCCATCGGATAAAAGAGGTGTTAACAAGAAAAATGAGAAGAGATGGAGAATAATGTTGATATAAAGGAGTTGTGGAACAGGCAGACCGTTCCGGCAGCCGATCCGTCCGGGCTACTGAAAAGGATAGGGAACTTCAAAAGAAGAGGCATCAGGAGGGCGGTGCTTCTCAATGTGGTGCTGTTGCTTTCTATCCTCTTGATTGCGTTTGTCTGGGTATATTTTAAGCCGCAACTGTTGACTACCAAGATAGGAATCGTATTGACCATCTTGCCGATAGGGGTGGCTATTGCATCTAATTGCCGGCTGTTTCCTTTGTACAAAAGGATAGACGAGAGCCGTTCGAACTTTGATTATCTGAACGAATTGCTTGCTGTGAAAAGCAGGGGGGGCTTCTTGCAGACTAAGATACTGAATCTCTACTTCGTCTTGCTGTCCGTAGGGATCGGGATGTATATGTATGAGTATGTGGCGGGCAGGCCGTTGATGTTCGGTATCATTGCGTATGCCGCTTTTCTGCTGTGGGTTGCTTTTAATTGGTTTGTCTTGCGGCCTAAGAGTATCAGGAAGAATAATCGGGAGATAGAGCAGTTGATAGGGCAGGTGGAGAGGATTAGACTGCAACTGAATAAATCAATGTAGCGGTATCTCCCGGTTATTCTTTCAGATGAAGCTTTAGCGCCATAGCCAGCGCTCGTAATCTACTTTCTCATAGAGCGGGGCGATTGTTACATTCGTCTGCGCTTCTTTCTTCCCCAGCAGGAACTTGTCTACGAAAGCCTCTACTTCGGGGTATTGCTCTTGGGGAAGCTGGCAGTGTCCATGTCCGCCTACGATGGAGAATCCCATGCGGTCGGCAATGCCGAAGGTTTCCCACACCTTGCGGGCGGCTTGGCAGGAGACGTAGCCCGATTCGTCCGCCAGCCACTCGTAGTCCGGGTTGCCCAGAACGAGCAGGGCACGCGGGGCTACCATGGCGCATAGCTCATGATGGTCGAACGGGAGCTTCGATACATTCTCCTCTTTATATTGGAACATACTTTCCTTGAACCAGGCGTGGCTCGTCCGTCCCAGCGTCTCCACTTTTCCCAATGTTTCTGATACGCGCCAGGCTGCTGCGCCACCCCCACCGGGCTCCTGGGCAATGGTGAGGGCGATGCGTTCGTCGAAAGCACCGGCGAAGAGCGCCATCTTTCCGGCAAAGGAGCAGCCGGAGATGGCGAGCCGGCGGGTGTCGATGCGGCTGCGTTTCTTGCCCACAATCTCCAGTCCGTCGATGATGCGGCTGACGCCCCACGGCCAGGCAGCATAGGCGCCTATATCCGTGCGGTCGGGGTAGAGGCGGTTGATGGGCTCGCTGCCACGCTTCTGTGTGTGCGACATCACTTGCGTGAAGTTGAAGGCAATCCGGGCGATATCGCGGCTGGCGAAGATTTCTGCCGGCAGGCTGCCTGAGCCCTGGCCTATGCCGATGATGGCGGGGAAGGGTCCTTTCTTGCCTTCCGGGTAGGTGATGTCGGCGGTGAGGCGGAGCGTTTCGCCGCCTACGGTGACGAGGACAACGAGGGTGTCGCCTATGATGTCTGCACGGATGTCTTTCTTCGATACTGCCGGTTTCTCCCCGACCTCATAATGGGCTATCTCCCTGCCTATCTCGGCACGACGACGGCCCCAGTCCTTGAAGCGGGTGGAGCGGCCACTGCCATCGGACCACTGGAAAGGGTCGGGCAATGTCTTCACTACCGGCAGTTCGTTGATGCCGGGCAGCGGGGGAGCGGGGGTGTGGATGCCTGTGTTTTCTACGTTGTACACCAGGGGAATCTTCTGCGCATGGGCGGATGTGCCCATCACCAAAGTCAGCAGGAAGGCTGAAGTCCACGCATACATTTTAGGGTTTCTCATATTACTATCTTTTTAGAGGGTTTACATCTGCCCCCAAAGATAGACAATGTTTCTTCTCCCCGCTACGGGGAATGTTACAGATATTTGCTATTGCGTTACATCTGTGGTGAAGCCCAGCTTCTTCAGTCCCCTCTGCACATCGGGGTGGCTCATGAAGAGACGCCACAGCAGCCCGGTGCGGTAATTCTCTATCATCACGGCGATGGGGCCTTGGTCGATGGCAAGGTAGCGCTGCGGATACCAGTTGTCGGTTTCGCTGAAGGCGTCGTAGAAGCCGTAGGGACCAAAGACTTTATCGCCCATCCGGTAGAGGTGGCGCATCACGTCGAGGGACTGCTCCGGGGTGTAGACGATGGACGAGAGGGCGGCGGTGGGGGAGATGACGCCGCGGTCTTCGCGCTCGTTGGGGGCATGGGCGGCATAGCCGTCTACGGAGTAGCTGGCGGTGAGTCCCCAGCAGTCGGGGCCGAAGCCTCGGTAGTGCTTGGGGTTGCGGATGCAGTAGGAACGGTTGACGAGGGTCAGGTTGCGCATCTCGTCGAAGTAGCTGGGGCAGTATTCGTCCGTCAGGCCGTGGGGGTCGAGGCCGAGAAAGGAGTATTGCGCCCAAAAGAGGGGACCGGCTTCACCGCCCTGGTAGCGGAGGTGGAGGGGGATGCCTTCTACCCGGTGGGGCTGGACGATGGCGCCGTTCTGTGCCCAGCCCCGGTGGTAGACGGAGGCGGGAACGCCGTGGGTGGGCGAGGCGGCGGCAAGGATGTACATAATGAGGCACTCGTTGTAGCCGTGGATGGGGAAGTTCATCGCCCAGCCGTATTCGGGACTCCAATGCCAGTAGAGGACGTCCTGGTCGCCTTGGCGGTAGAAGTTCCAGTCCACCTGGCGCCACAGAGCGTTGATGCGGGAGGCGAGGGCGTGTTCCCTTTCCGTCAGGACAGCCTCGGCGAGGGTTGAATCTTTTTTGTTATGGCTATCTGTATAGTACTGATGCACGGCAAGCAGGCCTTGCATCAGGAAGGCGGTTTCCACCAGGTCGCCGCCGTTGTCTTTTTGTCCGAAGGGTTTCACCTTGCCTGTGTCGCCATACCACCAGTGGGGATAAGCGCCGTGGAAGCGGTCGGCACGTTCGAGGAAGGAGACGATGCGTTCCATCCGTGCCAGTCCTTCGGGGCGGGTGACGTAACCGCGGTCGATGCCGGAGAGTATCGCCATGATGCCGAAGCCACTACCGCCGGAAGTGACGACGTTTTGGTCGTTCTCGGGGTAGATGCCGTCCAGGTGGATGCGTTCGGGGGCAAGGCCGCTGACGGGCTCGGCGCCGTCCCAGAAGTAGCGGAAGGTGCGGTGCTGGACGGTGTCCATCAGGGCATCGTCGGTGAGCCGGCTCGTCTCTGCGCCGGGACTCTTGCACTGCGCAAGTCCCAGCAACAAGGAGAGGAGCAAGAAACTATATTTGATTTTCATATTGGTTTAGGTTTAGTGCAATTTACTTTAGCGTCAATCGCGCCGTCTTTTCCGCTTGGCTGCTGCCGCCGATGAAGAGTTCGAAGTCTCCCGGTTCGGCCACGTGATGCAGGTCGTAATCGTAGAAGCGGAGCAGGTCGGGGGTAATCTTGAAAGATACCGTCTTGCTTTCTCCGGCGCGGAGGGAGATGAGCTGGAAGCCTTTCAGCTCGCGCACGGGGCGGGTGATGCTGCCCACAAGGTCGCGGATGTAGAGCTGCACCACTTCGGTGCCGTCGCACTGGCCGGTGTTGGTGACGGTGACTACGGCGGTGACGGAACCGTCCTCGGTCATCGTCGGGGCGCTCAGTGCGATGTCGCTGTATTGGAAGGTGGTGTAGGACAGTCCGTAGCCGAAGGGATAGAGCGGATCGTTGTCCACATCGAGGTAGTTAGAGCGGAATTTCTCGAACCACTTGCCTTCACCCAGCGGACGACCGGTGTTCTTATGATTATAGAACAACGGAATCTGACCGACATTCTTCGGGAAAGTCATTGTCAGCTTACCGCTCGGATTGACGTCGCCGAAGAGTACATCGCCGATGGCATAGGCCGCTTCGCTACCGCCGAACCATACGTTCAGTATGGCAGGCACGTGTTCCTGTTCCCAGGTCAGCGTCAGCGGACGGCCGGTGAAGAGGGTGAGGACGACGGGCTTGCCGGTGGCGAGCAATGCCTCCAGCAACTGGCGTTGTACGTCGGGGATGTCCAGGCTGGTGCGGCTGCTGCTTTCTCCACTCATCTCGGAAGATTCGCCCAGAGCGGCGATGATGACGTCGGCGTCGGCAGCCACTTTCAGGGCTTCGTCCAGCAATTGTCGGTCTGTGCGGTTGTCCCGATTTAGCGAACGGCCGAATAGGGTGGCACGTTCTTCGTAGGCGGCATCACCGGTGAGGTTGCTGCCTTTGGCGTAGGTGATGTTAACTTTGCCTGCCATCATCTCTTTGAGGCCTTCGTAGAGCGAGGGATAGTCGTCCAAGCGGGCGGCAACGCTCCAGGTGCCGGGCATATTGCTGCGGGTGTTACCCAATGGGCCGATGACGGCAACGGTACCTTGCTTCTTCAGCGGCAGTACCGGGGCAGGCAATGAACCGGGGTGCAGTTTCACGCTGTCGTTCTTCAGCAACACAAAACTCTCACCGGCAATCCGGCGGGCAGCGTCGCGATGCTCCCGGGTAAAGATATCGCGTGCGGGGCGTGCGAGGTCGCAGTATTTATAAGGGTCGTCGAACAAGCCGAGTTTGTATTTCGCTTCGAGGATGCGCCGGCAGGCAGTATCGAGCGTAGCCATCGATACCAGCCCCTGCTCGATGGACTCCTTCAGTGTGCCGACGAAGCCTTCGCTTACCATATCCATATCGACGCCTGCATTGAGGGCACGGGCCGAAACGGTCTGAAGGTCACCGATGCCATGTGCCGTCATTTCGGCAATGCCGGTATAGTCGGTTACGACGAAGCCCTGGAAGCCCCATTGCTTGCGCAGCACGTCGGTCATCAGCCAACGGTTGGCGGTGGCGGGCACGCCGTCCACTTCGTTGAAGGACGCCATCACGCTGCCCACTCCTGCCTCGACGGCGGCTTCGTAGGGATACATATATTCGTTGAACATACGGTTGCGGCTCATGTCGACGGTGTTGTAGTCGCGTCCGGCTTCTCCGGCACCATAGAGGGCGAAGTGCTTGACGCACGCCATGATTTCGTCCGGGCGGCGGAGCTGGTCTTTCAAGTCGGCACCCTGATATCCCAGCACCATGGCGCGGGCAATGGCACCACCCAGAAAGGGGTCTTCGCCCGAGCCTTCGGAAACACGTCCCCAACGCGGGTCGCGGCTGATGTCCACCATCGGGCTGAATGTCCAGGAGATGCCGTCGGCAGAGGCTTCGATGGCGGCAATGCGGGCGGAACGCTCGATGGCAGCCATGTCCCAGGTGCACGACAGCCCCAGGGGGATGGGGAAGATGGTTTCGTAGCCGTGGATGACGTCCATACCGAAGATCAGGGGAATGCCCAGGCGGGAGTTCTCGATGGCAAGCTTCTGTATATCGCGGATTTTGTCAACGCCTTTCAGGTTGAAGAGTCCGCCTACTTCACCGCGCCGGATACTGGCGGCTATGTCGCTGCTCTTGGCTTGTCCGGTGGTGATATCGCCGGTGACGGGGAGGTTGAGCTGACCTATTTTCTCTTCTACGGTCATGCGGCGCATCAGTGCGTCGATGAAGCGGTCCATGTCCTGCGGGGATTTCTGTGCCTGCGCGGAAGTGGTCACCGCCAGTAGGGCGGTGGCCAGGAGCAGGCTTGCTTTTTTGAAAATGTTGTTCATACGATGTATTGGTTTACTGTTGTTTATAATCTGTTTAGTATGCCCTATGTATGCCTACTTTTATAAATAAGAAGAAAAGGTCTTTGCTTCCCGCTGTAAAGATAAATAAATGCAGGCAAATATAAGTGATATGTACCGGATATTCTTGTCTCCCTTCAGGGGACGAGGGGTTAATAGTCGGGGTTCTGCACCAACACTCCGTTCGACTTGTCAATCTCCGTCTGCGGCAGAGGCAGCAGTGCATTCTTGTCCTGGTAATTCTTTCCGGCGGCTTGCAGCACTTCTTTGGCAATGCCCCAGCGGACGAGATCGTAGAAGCGGTCGGGCTCCAGGGCAAGTTCTACGCGGCGTTCGTGGCGAATGGCGTCACGCAACTCGTTTTGGTTGGTGGTGGTCACCCGGGGCAATACGCCGGTCAGTGTGCCGCGGGCGTGTGCCCGTACTTGTTCGAGGTAACCCAGAGCTTCGCCTGCCAAGCCTTTTTCGTTGGCAGCTTCGGCGGCCATCAGCAGTACGTCGGGGTAGCGGATGATGCGGATGTTCACCCAGAAGCCGAGGCGGCTCCTTATCTCCTGGCGCTTGAGCGGACTGGTGTATGCCTTCTTGTTGAAGTAAGCTCCCATGGCGGTGGATACGGGCGATTCACCCCAGGGTTTGTTGGTGTTCTCGGGGGTGATGGGCTCGTCTATGCTGCGGCGGAAGTAGAGCAGGGTGGCGTCTTTGCGCGGGTCGCCTGGTTCGAAGGCGGTAGCCATCTGCCGGGTGGCCATGTGCCAGCCCCAACCCAGGTCCCACTCTCCGGCTCCACGCACGCCCTGTATCTGGCAGAACTGGCTGCCGATGCTGGTCTGCTCGGGCATGGCGGCGGTGGCTTCGCATTGCAGCTCGAAGATGCTGGCGCCGCAGTTCTCGCCCTGGTCGGTGAAGACTTCATCTACCGGGGTGTTCAGGTTGTAGAGGCCCGATTTGATGACTTCGGTGGCGGCGTCGTATAGGGCGTTCCAGTCGTTACGCATCATGTAGGTGCGGGCGTGCAGTGAGCGCACGGCTCCCCAGGTGATGCGGCCGGTGTACTCGGAACTCCACGTGCGGGGAAGGCACTTCTCGGCTTCGGTCAGGTCGAGGTCTATCTGCTCGTATATCTTGTCGGCGGAGGTCTTGGGGACGTTGGCGTCGGAGGCTTCCACTACCTTGGCGGTGACCAGCGGCACTTCGCCCCAGGCACGTACCAGGTTGAAGTAGCAGTAGGCGCGGAAGAAGAGGGCTTCGCCGCGGGTGCGCTGGGCGTCGAGGTCGTCTTTGTGGTCGCTGTGGGCGATGTCGTCGAGGATTTCGTTGCACTGGTATATGATTTTATAGTTCTGTCCCCAGTAGGCGCTGAGGGGGCCATTGGAGGCGGTGTATTCAAAGTCGTCCCACATGGCGGCTTCGTTGCTGCCGTCGCCGGCGTCGCTGCCCTTTTCGGAGTCTTCGCTGCGCACCATGTGCACCAGGAAGGCGGGGATGCCGGCGGTGATGTCGTAGGAGCGCATCAGGTAGTAGACGTTGTACATCTTTCCGCCCACCAGGGCGTTGGGGGCGTCGTCTTCGGTGAACTGGCCCAGCGGGTCGCGGTCCAGGAAGTCGTTGCAGGCGGTCAGGGCGAGGGCGGTGGCGCTCGTCAGTAGGAGGGATAGGGTTAGGTTCTTTATCTTCATAGGATAGTTGTTTTACCACCCCCCGGACCCCCTAAAGGGGGCGGGGAATAGTTTTGTTATACAATTTATTTTCGCGGAGTATCCCCCTCCCCCTTTAGGGGGTCCGGGGGGGGTTGTCTCAGAACGTCACGTTAAATCCAAACGTATAGATGGCCGGCATCGGATAACTTCCGTCGTCCACCCCGAAGGCAATGGCCGAGCCACCCAGTTCGGGGGTGTAGCCGGTGTTGTGCTTCCACGTCTTCAGGTTCTGTATGTTGACGTAGAGCTTCAGCGCCTGCATGCCGATCTTCGAAATCAGCCTGGGGTCGAAGCTGTAGGCCAGCTGCACGTTGCGGATGCGGAAGAAGCTGCCGTCCTCGATGTAATAGTCCGAGTTGAGGTTGTTGATGCTGTGCTTCGTATTGAGCAGCGGCTGGGTGTTGCTGGTGCCCGGCCCGTGCCAGCGGTCCATGCGCTGCTCCATGAAGTTGAACTGGCTCCAGGTATAGTTGTCCCAGGTGCGGTAGATTTGGTTGCCGGACTGCCCCATCAGGTCGATGCCCAAGTCCCACGCCTTGTAGCTGACGCCCAGCGTGATGCCGTAAGTCACGTCCGGCGTCGGGTCGCCTATCATGGTACGGTCGGCGGTGGTAATCTCGCCGTTGCCGTCTACATCCTTGAACTTCAAGTCGCCGGGCGTCACGGTGGCAAGGGTATTCTTCGGGGAGCGGGCAATCTCCTCTTCCGTCTGATAAACGCCCTCTACCCGGTAGCCGTAGAAGTAGCCGATGGGATAGCCCGCCATGGTGTAGCTCTGTTGCTTGTCTCCGGCGATGATGGAGTAGCCTTCTTGCACGAGGCTGAGGACTTTGTTCTTGATGGTGGTCAGGTTGCCGCCGATGTTGTAACCCCAGTCGCCCAGCTGGTCGCGCCAGTTCAAGGCAAGCTCCACGCCGCGGTTCTCGATGGAACCCAGGTTGCCGATGCCCGGTACGGTGCCGGAGATTCCGGGCACTTCGGCCAGCAGGTCTTTGGTGGTCTTCTTGTAGTACACTCCTTCCAGGTGCAGGCGGTTGCGGAAGAAGTTGGCTTCTGCACCTGCTTCCCATGCTTCTACCTTCTCCCAGCGCAGGTTGGGGTTGGGCAGATAAGACAGCTGGTAGCCGGGATAGATGGCGGACGGAGTGCCGAAGACGGCGGAGTAGGCATTGGTCAGCAGCGGCTCGGCTGGATAGGCGCGGTCCAGGTTCTGATTTCCCAGCGTACCCCACGAGCCTTTCAGCTTCAGCATGTCCAGCCACGCGATGTCCTTCATCCACTCTTCCTCGCTCATCAGCCAGCCGGCACCCACGGAGTAGAAGTTCTGCCACTGGTTTCCGGTGTAAGAGAAGGCGGACGAGCCGTCGCGGCGGAAGGAGCCGTTGAACAGGTATCTGCCCCGGTAGTTGTAGAGCACGCGTCCCAGCATGGACACAGTGCTGCGTTCCCACTGGTCGCTGTTGTTGGTGGCGGTGGCGGCATCGCCTATGCTGACGAACCATTTGTCCGGGTTGTCCGGGATGAAGAGCCCTACGCCTTGGGTGCGGGCACCGTTCAGCATCTCCATCCTATTATAATAGGTGGTGAAACCGGCAGTCGCCGTCAGGCTATGCTCACCCCAGGTATTCTGATAGGTCAGCAGATAGTCGCTCTGTACTTTGGTTTCGGTCTGCTTCTCCTGCTCCACACCGGTCTTGCCGTTGCCCAGAGTGGCGATATTGCCCTCTACGCTGGCGTCGTACACCTGGATGACCGGTGTGTACTTGCGAGTGCTGGTCGAGGCATAATCCATCGAGTACATCACCTTGAACTGGAAGTGTTTCAGGAAATCCCATTCGCCGTACACATTTCCCGAACCGCGATAAATCTCCGTCCTTGTGGTGTTCGCTTTCAGTTTCACGTCTACCATCGGGTTGTTCATCTGTGCCTTTTGGAAGTTGGGCAACGAGGTGTACAGTCCGTATTCTTCATTGAATACCGGCACTACCGGCGCGGCTCTCAATGCCGTTGCCACACTCTTCGTATCGGCAGGCAGCATCCGTGCCCCGTTGAACTGGAAACCTACCTTGAAGTTATCCGTCACCCGGTAGTCGTTGCTGACGTTCAGCGTCACCTTGCTGTATTTCTCTTTTTGGATGTTCCCCTGCTCGTAGGCATAGCCCGCGCCGAGGTAGAAGCTGTGCTTGGCAGAAGCTCCGGTGATGCTGATGTTATTGTTGGTAATGAATCCCGTCTGGAAGATTTCATCCTGCCAGTTGGTATTCCCCGTCCAGGGTGCGAAGTCGTACTCCGGGTTGCCTTCGTTCCTCAACTGCTCGTTGTACAGCAACTTGAAGCCTTCGGCATCCGTCATCGCTATCTTGTCCGTTACCTTCTTGAAGCCGAATGAACCGTTGATGTTCACCCGTGTCTGTCCCTCTTTGGCGCGTTTGGTGGTGATGATAATCACTCCGTTGGCTCCGCGCACACCGAAGATGGCGAGCGAGGACGGGTCTTTGAGAATCTCCATAGACTCGATGTCCTGCGGGTTGAGGAAGTTGATGTTGTCGTTGAACAGCCCGTCTACTACATACAGCGGTTTGTAGCCGTTGATGGAGTTCGTGCCGCGCACACGTATCTCCGGGTCGGCTCCCGCCTTGCCGGAGTTGATGACCTGCACGCCTGCCACCTTGCCTTGCAGTGCCGATACAGGGTTTGCCACCGGCTTGTTGGCAATCTCGGCTCCCTTGATGTTGGTGATGGAGCCGGTCAGGTCGCGCTTCTTGGCGCTACCGTATCCGATGACTACCGTCTCCGCCAGCACCTGCGCATCGTCCTTCATCTGCACATTGATTACCGACTGGTTATTGACCTTCACCAGTTGCCTCACCATACCGACATACGAGAACTCCAACGTATTCTCCGGTGATGCCTGGATGGAGTAATTACCGTCCACGTTCGTAATCACCCCGTTGGATGTTCCCAGTATCAATACGGAGGCGCCGATGAGCGGTTCGCCCGTGGAGTCGGTTACGGTGCCGGTTATTGTTTTGGTCTGTGCAAGTACGGGCGCTGCTGCCAGCAGCACAGATACCGTTAAGAATAGATTTTTCAGCCACGAGGCTCTTTCCATAGGAAGTTTAGGCTTCTTCTTCATTGCATTAATTATTAGTGGATAACTCATTTGAATGTAGGGAATGGAACAAACTAAATGCAAAAAAGATGTGTGGCATAAACAGAAATCCCCGACTTTAACACATCGGAGGGCTTTTTCAATCCTCCCCGGCATTACTTGTTTCCCTCACAACAGAAGGTTCCCTTCGTGCCTGTCAGAACTTGGAATAAAGCCTTTATTCTTAGAAATAAAAGCTTTATTCTTAAGAATCAAATCTATATTCGTAGGAATAAAGGTTGTATTCTAAGTTTCCCTTGCATAAGAGATGAGTTTACATTGCGGGGAAAGGGAGTTTGAAAGGCTTGGCTCCTCCTTATTAAAGTAAAAAGAGGATATCCCCCTTTCGGAAGATACCCTCTCTCACCTAAATAAAAAACTATACCTATTTCAACTCAAAACGTTTCGTTTTCACGTCGCGGCTGTTGGGGCCAATCATTACGTTGAACTCACCCGGTTCGTACACATACTGCAAGTCGTAGTTATAGAACTTCAGCAGGTCGGGAGTGATGGTAAAGTTGACTTGTTTGCTTTCCCCCTTTTTCAGGTGGATGCGTTCGAAGCCTTTCAACTCCTTCACGGGGCGGGTGATGCTACCTACAAGGTCGCGGATGTACATCTGTACTATTTCATCGGCATCGTAGTTGCCCGTATTGGTTACGGTTACCGAAGCCGTCAGCGTTCCGTTCGTGGCCAGCTGTGTGGAGCTGAGGCTGATGTCGCTGTACTCGAATGTAGTATAACTCAATCCGTAGCCGAAGGGATACAGCGGGTCATTGCTTACATCCAGGTAGTTGCTGCGGAACTTCTCGAACCACTTGCCTTCGTGCAAGGGGCGGCCGGTGCTCTTATGGTTGTATGCCATTGGCAACTGTCCTACATTCTGCGGGAAAGTAGCCGTCAGCTTGCCGCTCGGCGAAACATCACCGAACACTACATCGGCAATGGCCTCGGCAGCTTCACTGCCGCCGAACCATACATTCAGGATGGCGGGCACATGCTCTTCTTCCCAGGTCAGCACTACGGGGCGACCGGAGAACAATACCAGTACCACGGGCTTGCCCGTTTTCAGCAGTGCTTCCAGCAAGTGGCGTTGTGCATCCGGCATTTCCAGCTGGGAACGGCTGCTGCACTCACCGCTCATTTCGGACGATTCGCCCAGGGCGGCTACGATGATGTCGGCCTGGGCGGCTACGCGGAGCGCTTCGTCCAGCATCTCTTTGTCGTTGCCACGGGGCAGTTCGCGGCCAAACATGGTGGCGCGTGCCTGGTACTCGGCATCATACATCAGGTTGCTGCCCTGTGCATAGAGCACGTTTGCCTTTGAGCCTACCGCTTTCTTGAAACCTTCGAGCAGTGTGCTGTAACGCTCCGGAGTGGCGGCTACGCTCCAAGTGCCCGGCATGTTGGCGCGGGTGTTGGCAAGGGGGCCGATGAGGGCGATGTTGCCTTGCTTCTTCAGGGGCAGGAGGGGGGAAGACGCTGTTCCTTCGGGAACTTCGTTCTTCAGCAGTACGAATGTCTCGGTGGCAATCCGGCGGGCCACTGCACGGTGTTCCGGGGTAAAAACTTCTTTCTCCGTGCGTCCCAGGTCGCAGTACTTATATGGATTGGCAAACAATCCCAATTTGTACTTCGCTTCCAGGATGCGGCGGCAAGCCTTGTCAATATCGGCTTCGGTCACCTTTCCTTCTTTTAAAGATTTCTCCAGAGTGCCGATGAAACCGTCGGCCACCATGTCCATGTCTGTTCCGGCTTTCAGGGCGCGGGCAGAAACTTCCTGCAAGTCGCCGATGCCGTGGTCTATCAGTTCGGCAATGGCGGTATAGTCGGTAACGACAAAGCCGTCGAAGCCCCATTGATTGCGCAGCACGTCGGTCATCAGCCAACGGTTGGCGGTGGCAGGCACGCCGTCTACTTCATTAAAAGAAGTCATTACGCTTCCTACGCCGGCTTCTACGGCAGCCTTATAAGTGGGGAAGTATTCGTTGTACATACGGTTGCGGCTCATGTCCACCGTGTTGTAGTCGCGACCGGCTTCTCCGGCGCCGTACAGTGCGAAGTGCTTTACGCACGCCATTATCTCGTTGTTGGCACTCATGTCCTTGCCCTGATATCCGCGAATCATGGCTTGTGCAATGGCCGAACCCAGGAAAGGATCTTCGCCGTTGCCCTCGGACACGCGTCCCCAACGGGGATCTTTGCAGATATCCACCATCGGGCTGAACGTCCAGCAAATGCCGTCGGCGCTCGATTCAATGGCAGCAATGCGTGCCGACTGTTCTACAGCCTCCATATCCCAACTGCACGAGAGTGCCAGGGGAATAGGGAATATCGTTTCGTAACCGTGAATTACGTCCATGCCGAACAGCAAGGGTATTCCCAGACGGCTGTTCTCTACCGCCAGCCTT
Source organism: Bacteroidaceae bacterium (assembly GCA_030843315.1). Taxonomy (GTDB): domain Bacteria; phylum Bacteroidota; class Bacteroidia; order Bacteroidales; family Bacteroidaceae; genus Bacteroides. Next base: position 33,150 of record JAUUPT010000033.1, read on the forward strand.
TGTACTTCGCGGATGTTCTTCACCCCTTTCAGGTTGAACAGACCTCCGACTTCGCCGTCGCGTATCTTTCCGGCAACGTCGCTGCTCTTGGCCTGGCCGGTTACGATGTCTCCCGTCACCGGAAGATTGAGTTGCCCGATTTTCTCGTGCAGTGTCATCTTACCCATCAGTTCCGTAATGAACTTGTCCATTTCCTGGGGCGTGCCATCGGGATTGCCTCCCTTGGGCATTGCCGCCGTCGCCGTAAAGGCGAAGAAGGAGGCAGCCAATAATAAAGTGTATTTCTTCATGTGGTATAAATTAATTAGTAGTAAAACCTAAGTTCTGCAATCCCTGCTGTATCTCGGGACAACTCATGAAGAGCTTCCACAACAGCCCGGAACGATAGTTCTCAATCATCGGCGCAATGGTGCATTGGTCTATGGCCAGATAGCGGGGCACCGTCCAGTCGGACGACTCGGAGAAAGCATCGTAGAAACCGTACTTACCCCAAATCCGGTCGCCTTTGGCATAGAAATACTTCAGTGCACGCATCGATTCCTCCGGCGTGTAAGGGAAACTGGACAAGGCTGCCGTCGGGGTAATCACCCCGCAATCGTTATCTCCCGGACAGTGTGCGGCATACCCTTTCGTAGAGTAGCTGGCAGTCAGCCCCCAGCAGTTTTCTCCGTAGCCCTTGAACTGCTTCGGATTCTCCACGCAGTATCTGTAGTTGGAGAGTGCATGGTTGCGTACCACATTCCAGTAGTTGGCATACCGGTCGTTCAGGTTGCGCGGGTCCAGTCCGATGTACGAGTACTGTGCCCAGAAGAGCGGACCACCCAGCTTTTCGGCTCCGTTGTGCTTCAACTCCAGCGGCAGGCCGTAGGGAGCGGAATCCGACTTGATGCCGCCACCGCGTGCCCATCCGTTATGATAGGCCGAAGCCGGAACAGGGTAGGTGGGCGAGGCTGCTGCCAGGATGTACACAATCAGTGCTTCGTTGTAGCCTTCGAGCGGGAAGTTCATTTCCCAGCCATAGTCGGGTGACCAATGCCAGTAGATGACGTCCTTGCCGTTCTGATACCAGCTGAATTCCATTTCTTTCCAAAGCTGGTCTATCTTCTCAGCCAAAGCCTTCTCCTTTTCGTTTCCGTCGCGGAAGTACTGGCGTACGCAGAGCAGGCTCTGCATCATGAAGCAGCTTTCCACCAGGTCGCCGCCATTGTCTTTTGTCCCGAAAGGTTTCACTTCGCCCGAAGGTCCATGCAGCCAGTGGGGCCATACGCCATGAAAGCGGTCGGCACGTTTCAGGTAATCGGCAATTTTAGTAAGGCGCGCTACGCCGGCTTCTCTTGGTATGAATCCGCGGTCGATGCCCACCAGCAGACCGGCTACGCCGAATCCGCTACCGCCGATGGTGATTACATTCGAGTCTTTCTCGGGATAATCGCCATCCAAATGGATGCGTTCGGGTGCCAGGCCGGAAATTGGTTCCGCACCGTCCCACATATAGTTCAGATGTACTTTCTGGATGTAATCCAGCATAGCGTCATCCGAGGCGAATGACTCCGGACGCACTTCTTCCGTATCGGGCTTATCTTCTTTTCCGCCACCTTCTTTTCCGTCCTCTTTCAAGTCGGAAGAGCACGAACCGCAGCCTGCCAAGGCAGAAAACAGGAAGAAAGCCAGCCCGTATCTTATAGTAAATTTTCCCATGTCTATGTATTAATTCCAATTAGTGAGTTAGTACTTTAATGTTTTGCACAAAGGAGAACGTCCGTTTTCGTTCAGTGCCTCGATTGTGAAGTAATATTCCGTGTCTGCATCCAGACCGCGGAAGTCGTATTCAGTTTGCCCCAGCACCGTGATGGCATTGTACATCTTGTCCGGTGCTATGCCGTAGTAGATGTTGTAGCCATAAGCATCGGCATCGGGCTGCCATGAGATGAAAGCGCTCCGACGGTCTTTCTTGTCGCGCTTCACCGTCAGCCCTTTCACCGTTTGCGGAGCATCGCCGTCACCATTTCCAAATACACGGAAACCCGACATGGCGACATGTCCCGTAGGCATATGCACATTCTCGTATTTCAGGTAACGGGTACGCAACGGTTCACTGAGCTCTATATAGTCGTGAGGACAATCCTTGTCGCTGTCGCTCTTGTCTACGACCAGTGTCCAGCTTTTCCCGTCTTCGGAAGCATATACCCGATATTGGTGGTAAATGTCCATGGCACGGTTGTGCTGCGTGGCTTTGTGGTCGTAGAAGTTCAGTTGTATGGCACGGACGGTCTTCACTGCACCTAAATCGACTTGAGCCCATTCTCCCGGATTGCCCGATCGGGCAGCCCAGTAGGTACGCATGCTTTCGTCCGTTAGGTTGGCGGCAGTGTAGATACTGTCTGTTGACGATACCTCTACCGGCTTCTGGTAAGACAGCAGCATCCAACCGGTGAAGCGGTCTGCCGGTTTCTTGATATCCATCGGTTCCGCCCAGTTGGGATAATCGCCGAAGGCCGAAGAGGAATACATCACTCCGTCTCCATCGAAGGCAACCGGATAGAGTCCGATGCGGCGTTCAAACTTATACTTCAAAGACAGCATACAGGTCGACACGTGCCAGTAGTTGCCCTTCACATCGCAGAACGTGCCGCCATGACCGCTGCCCTGCACATATCCCCCCGGTTTATAGCTCATGGGGTTGTGCTTCTGATAAGTGAACGGGCCCAATGGAGAGTCCGACACATATACACCGTCGGCATATACCTTGAACTCCGTTCCCGGAGCACCGTACTGGAAATAGTATCTACCGTTGTGCTTGGTCATATAGGCGCCTTCTGTAAACGGGCGGAGCGTCACTTCATCATCGTTGTTCATCCCGAAGCGTTCCCAGCCATGTTCTTCCGGACGGAGCATCATCACGTCGTGAATCTTGCTGACGGGATAGAAATCGTTGCGGTCCAGTTCTACCGCTTTCAGCGGGTATTCGTTGCTGGAACCGTAATACAGATACAGTTTGCCGTCATCGTCGAGGAACAGGCAAGGGTCCCAGGAAGGGAGCACATTCTTCTCGATGGCACGCTTGAAACGTCCTGTCTTGGGATGCGTGCTATACCATACAGCCAGGCCTTCGTAGGTAGAACCGGTGTAGAACAGTGTATCGCCGCTTACATAAGCCGCCGGTGCACACTGGTCATCGTCCGTGGGCTTGCGTTGGAAACTGGCGGGTACAAACTCCCAGTCCACGAGGTTCTTGGAATAATGAAAGCCGCCTTGGTTGGTGGAGAACAGAAAGTATTCTCCCTTGTATTCCACCGCCATAGGGTCGGCGGAAGAACGGAACGATCCATTGGGGCGCACATTATTGTTGAACGGCTCGAAGTTATAGCTGATGTTCACCGGATTGCAGAACGTACGGGATAGAGGCGCCTGCGGGTCGTACCAGCGGGTGGCTTGTGCCGGACGGCGTACTGCCGTTGCCTTATGTGCCTCGTCTTCCATGACTATGTCCAGATTATTCTCATCCAGTGCCAGGATCTTGTTGACTATCTTCTTGCCGGGATAGTACACGTATAAGTGTATGTCATTATCGGCTCCCTTGATAGCAAAACTACCGTCCCGGGCAGTAGTGCTGTGCATGGGGCTGGCAAAGAACATAACCGTGGCTCCTTCGAGTGGCTGGTGATTTTTGTCCAATACGCGTCCTTTCACGATGCGCTCGTGAGTGACTGTGATGTAGTAATCACTAACCTGTCCTTTTACTACTTTGATGGAATCGTCGGGAGCAGCATTTGCCACTAATGTGACAAATGCTATTCCACAACTGATTAGGATTCTTCTTATCATGTGATAGAGTTGAATTTTTGAATTAATCTATCGGGTCGAGTTTCAGGTCGGGGAGGTCATCGAGCTGGTTGGACGGTATAGGCCAGTAGGTTTTGTCTACGGTCCAGCCTTTCGGTCCGAGTTCCGTAGCTGCCTTGCCGGTGCGCACCAGGTCAACGTAGCGTGTACACCATTCGCTGCAAAGCTCCATGCGGCGTTCGTCCAGCACGTCTTCCAGCGTTACACCGGTCTTGGTGGGCATTTCGGCACGGGCACGTACCAGATTATATCCGCTGTCACCATCTTTTCCCAGGCGTATTTTGGCTTCGGAGTTCATCAACAATACTTCAGAATAGCGGAAGATGCGTACGTTGTTATTTGCTCCATACTCTGTGCGACCTTCGGTCATTTGATTGTAAGGCAGATAACCTTTGCCGTTCCAGCAGTCGGTCGACGTGCCGGAGGCGGCACCTACTTCCCAGCCTTCGCGGGTCAGTTGTCCGGCTCTCAGGAAGGAAGTCTCGGCACGTACTGTTTCGCCGCGGGCATCGGCCCATGCTACGAATTCAGGCTCGTAACCGATGAAGTTCCAGCCGGCGATAGAAGTTCCCGTTGCCGGGTCTTTGAGGGTGGCTCCCTGGAAGTTGAACCATTGGTCTACACCGATATATTCTCCCGAACCGTTGCCGAAGTCGGTAACCTGGCATTCTAACAGAGATTCGTCGCACAGCTTACCCGGAATCTTAAACAGATTATAGTAGTCGGGGTAAAGAGAGAAGCCTCCGTTGTTGATGATATCATCGGTCAATGTTTCAACTTTTGCGTAATCTTCTTTCAGCAGATAGATCTTTGCAGCCAGCATTTCGGCAGTATATGCGGTTACTGCACCCTGGTGTGCCATCTGGTTGGGACGCATACGGGGAAGTTTGTCCATTGCGTAGTTCAAGTCTTCTTCCAGCATGTAGTCGTACACCGCGTTTACGTTGGAACGGCGGAAGTCGGTCTGCAAGTTGTCACGGTAGATTACAATCGGGCCGAAGTTGGTTACCAACTGGTAGTAAGCCCATGCGCGGAGGGTACGTACTTCGCCGCAATAAGCCTCGTAAGTTTCGTAGTCGCTGCTTCCAGGAGTCAGGTATTGGGCGTAGCCGTCCAGAGACACCAATGCGGAGTTGGCTATACGGATAATCTCGTAGAAAGTAACCCATACATTGTTCAGTGCCCAGAAGGAGTTGGTATAGTTGAAGTGGCGGCCGAAGTCTACGGCACCTCCCTGGTCGTCCGTACGGCCGGACCATACATCACCGTCGCGGGTGAACATAATCAGTGCATTGGCCCAGTGCATCCCCGAAGTACGTACTTTGGAGTAAACACCGATAACAGGCTGGTACATATTACTCTTGTTCGTGAAATCCACGCTTTGTTCCGGTACCTTGTTCTCCGGGTCGATGTCGATGAAGTCGGAGCAGGCAGTGGTGCCGCCCAGTATCATCATAGCCGGGAGGATATATGCTAATGTCTTCTTTAAGAATTTCATTGTTCTATGTTTTTAATGGTTGATAGTTTAAAAATCAATCTGTACTCCGAAGGTGTAAGTCGAAGTCAAAGGATATACCTCGGTATCCCAACCTTCGGCATCGGACAATTCAGGAGTGAAGCTGTTTGCCTTGAAGGTAGTGAACGGACGGTCGGCCGTCAGTGAGAGGCGGATGCCCGGCATCACGTAGCTGCCCACCTTGACATTCTTGAAGGAATATCCGAGGGTGATGTTCTGGATGCGGAAGTAATCGGAGCTTTCTACGAAGTAAGAAGCATTATTGCTGTCCGATACGTTCCAGGTCTTAATCAGCGCTTTGGCAGACGGATACTTGTTGGTAGAACCGGCACCTGTCCAGCGATTCTTGTATTGATCCTTGTCGAAGTTGTAGTTGGACTGTGCATAGCGTAGTGCACGCTTTCTGTTCCACAGCTCGCCGCCTACTTGTCCGTAGGTAGTCAGGTTGAAGTCGAAATTCTTGTAGGCGAATCCAAGGTTGATACCGTAGGTGAAGTCGGGGATATAAGAGCCCAGCACTTGTTTGTCGTTACCGTCTATTACATGGTCACCGTTCACGTCCTGGTATTTGAAGTCGCCCGGTTCAAGTCCATTGGCAACGGCAATCGGGTCGGCGGCACATTCTTCGGGGGTCTGGTAGATGCCTACTACCTTGAAGCCGTAGTAGGAGTTCATCTTTTCGCCTACCATGTTTACTGTCTTGCCACCTTTGATGATATTCATATTATCCTTCAGGCTTTTTACTTCGTTGTGCAGGTACGAGAGGTTAAGACCTACGTTGTAGGAGAAGTCTTTTCCAATCTTGTCGTTCCAGTTCAATGAAAGGTCGATACCGGTGTTGAGGATTTGTCCGTTGTTGCCGGCGATGGTTTCGTTCTGCATCGGGAGCTTCGGAGAGATAACGGCGTTGTCCGTCAGGCGGTAATACCAGTCGATGTCGGCATTCAGGCGGTTGTTCAGTGTGGCGAAGTTGATACCTATATTGGTTTCGTTCACAACTTCCCAGCCCAGCCAGCTGAAGTTGGTTGAATTGGTGTAGCCGTCGAGGGCAATATTCGGTCCGAATACCGATTGAACGTTGCTGAGGCTGGAGAAGCCTGCGCTTGCACTAATCTTATCGTTACCCAGCTTACCCCAGCTTGCGCGGAGTTTCATGTAGTCGAATATGTTCTGGTTCTTCATGAACGGCTCTTGCGAGATGACCCATGCAGCACCGATAGAAGGGAAGTAGCCCCACTTGTCGTTGTACTTGGAAGAACCGTCGGCACGGAAAGTGAACATCAACATGTACTTGTCTGCATAGTTATAGTTCAAGCGGGTGAAGTATGACAGACCGCGGTATTTCCAACCGTCATCCGTTACCGTAGCACCGTCCTTGTTACCCAGGCCGATGTATTTCCATACGTCTGCCCCTTCGGGAACGTTGGTCGCTGTTCCTTCCAATTTCTTCATCTGCTCCTGGCGCATAGATACACCCAGCATGCCGGTGAATGCGTGCTTGCCCCACTTTTCTGTATAAGTGGCGGTATTATCCCAAATCCACTTGTAATAGTTGGTATCTGTCTTGGTCAGACTTGTGGTGGTCTTTTGCTGGTCGGTACCTACATAGTAAGTCGGGGTGAAGTTCGTACCGCGGACAATGGAGTAGTCGTAGCTATAGCTTGAACGTACATTCAACTTGTCGGGGATCAGGTTCAACTGTGCATAGAAGTTGCTCAATACCTGGTAAGTTTCGTTGCTGTTATCATAATAGTTTGCCGTAGCCACCGGGTTCTTGAAATTCGATCCCAGGCCTACCTGTTCGGGCGATGCATACTTGTCAGGGAAGACAGCGTCGCCACGTGTATTATCAAAAACAGGGATGATGGATGGCGTATTGAATGCCTGTTGCCATGCAGCGTTGTTGGGCAATTGTTGCTGTGAACTGCTGAATATACCGTTGAATCCTATCTTCAGCCAGCTTCTTGCATCATAATCCAAGGCTGCGCGGAAGTTGAGGCGACGGTAGTAGTTCTCCACGTCCATGATACCGTCTTGTGCCAGGTAGCTCATACCGGCAGAATAAGTAGCTTTCTCACTACCACCGGAGATGTTCAAACTGTGGTTGGTCATCATGGCAGTACGCAGGAGCTGGTCGTACCAGTCGGTATCAGCGTTGAACTTCAAAGAGTTGAGGTCGCCGCCAAATGCATCGACAGATTGCTCGAACATATAGCCGTAAGTAGCTTTGTCGGCCTCCATCAACATGGTGGCGTACTCGTGAGAGTTACACATTTCCAGCAGGTTGGTGGCTTTCTGAATACCTACATAACCGTTGTAAGTAATTTTAGCCTCCTGGTTGCGGGTACCTTTTTTCGTCGTGATAATGACAACGCCGTTGGCTGCACGAACACCATAGATAGCCGATGCAGATGCATCTTTCAGGATAGTCATATCCTGGATATCAGAGTTGTTCAGGAAGTCGATGTTGTCGTAGAACATTCCGTCCACTACATAAAGAGGAGAAGTGTCACCAAAGGAACCCATACCACGAATGGTTACTTTAGGACCGGCTCCGGGAGTTCCGGAATTGATAATGTTAACACCCGGTACCTTTCCCTGCAATGCTGCCATGGGTGAGGAGGTGGGGACATTCACGAAGTCCTTCTCTTTTACCACATCGATAGGGGCGGTCAGGTCTTTAGCCTTGGCCGAGCCATAACCGATTACGACAACTTCCTCCAGTAATTGTGTATCATCCAGTAGCTTTACGTTGATAACAGATTTACCTGCTACACGTATTTCCTGCGGCAGCATACCTATGTAACTAAAAATGAGTGTTGCGTCTTCGGGGACGCCGTTGACTACGTAGTTACCATCAAGATCGGTCGCTGCTCCATTAGCCAAGCCTTTTACTGAAACGGTGGCTCCAATGATAGGTTCGTTGCTTTGATCAACAACGGTTCCTTTGACTGTCTTTGTTCCTTGTGCCAAAACTACGAATGGCAGGAATGAGAACAAGACTACAAGCGAAAAGAATAAACTTTGCCTTCTCATAAATTAAATTTAAGTGTTAATAATTTCCGTTGACAAAGGAATGGATTAATAAATCGAACGCAAAGAAAACTACTACCACGATAATACGTTCATGGTAAAAGGGGGTACTGCTTTACTACGTTTTTGTAAAGTTATCAGTTGGAAATCAGAATGTTACTTTCTGAATATTTTTGCTTGAGTTTATTTCAAATCAATCAGGAAATCTACTAACCCGGTTCCATCCGGTATGTCCAGTTTCTTGCGCAAACGGTAACGGGCAGCCTCTACTCCCCGAATGGTAAGGTTCGTCATTTGCGCAATATCTTTTGTCGAAAGGTTGAGGCGCAACAAAGCACAAAAACGCAGGTCGGTAGCTGTAAGCGTAGGATAACTTTCGCGCAGGTTGCGGAAGAACTTTTCGTGAATCAAGTCGAAGTTATTCTGGAATACATCCCAGAACTCCTGGCTTTCGATGTTCTCATTGATAAGTTTCAATAAGGTTTCAAGGTTTTTACGCCCATATTGTCCTTTCACAAGGAACTCTTGCACGGCGGTACGCAATTTCTCAAGTACCTCGTTCTTGGCGAATATACCCAGTGCCATGCTGGCAAGGTCCTTGCTCTTTGCCGACAACTCAACTTCCAGCAACTGCTGTTGCTGTACGGCTATCAGGCGTTCCTGCTCGTGCATCTTGATGTTTTGCTTTACCTGTTCGGCTTCATACTCTTTTCTCTCTTTTTCCATAGCGCGGTTGGCACGCCATTTGGAGAAGAAATAGAGAAGGGCAATAAACATGATTACATAAAATGCGAATGCATAATACGACAGATAGAAGGGGCGTGCGATGGTAAAATGATAGTCCACTTCACCAATCTTCTGCCCCAAATCGGTATAAGCTTCTGCACGGAATATATAGTTTCCGTAGTCCAGGCTACCGTAGCGGATTTCGGGTTCTTTAAGATGGGATGTCAAGGTCATTCCCCGCCCTTGCAGGCTATATCGGAAGTAAACGGATAGTTTGTTGAAATGCGGTAAACTTACGTAGAATAGCCAATCCCGGTAGTTACTTTCCACCTCTATACGGCCCGATAGAGGCAGACGTTTTTCTTTCTTGTCGTAAGAAGAGCAAATGACCGAGTGCAGTGAGAGGGCAGGTGCCGGAATGGGGCTTAGGGCATCTGTCTCCTTACTGTAGCGTGCCATTCCGTTGTTCAGGTTGAAGTAAACGACGTCGTTGTCTACAAATACATTATTATAATTTTCTATACAGGGGGAGTCGAATAGTTCGATAGGAATACGCTCTTTCATCACATACTCTCCATCTGCGTAATCTATCAATGCGTACTCATGCGACCCGGATAACCAGAAACGATCGTTCGTGACAGACGCCACCGAATGCGCATTCCTTATATAAGGTATAATGCTATTCAATTTTTGGAAAGGTACGATTTGCCGCGCTATATCATCGTAGGTGTAGAAACTGTCAGGACTGGAAAAGACGATACGTCCCCGTATCTTCATAACCTGGATGGGCCCGGTGACGGGCTCTGAACCTAAATGCGAAATATGTTTCACGTACCTTACGGCAGACAAGTTATCATCCAACACAATCTTATAAACTCCCTGATACATATGAGAAGCCCAGATCGTACCGCTCTGGTCTACCTCCAGATGAGTGACAGGTGCGATAAAACCGTCTATCTTATGTGAGAAGGCCCATTGCCCGTTTTTCTTCTTATAGATACGAAGGTTTGCATAAGAAGATTCCAGCAAGATCTCTTCACCGTAGAGCGTGCATTTTATCAGGCAGGTGCTACTGTTGGTGTTGCTTATTACGGATACATTTCCATTCTCTTCTATTAATAAGGTATGAGCGTTGTTGCCGGCAAACAATTGCCCGTCAATGTCCTTCACATACCAGTTCTGCCCTTCGGTATGGGGGAGCAGGCGCAGATTCCCGGAAAGCTGGTTGTATTCGTATAGGCCCTGGTTGGTTGCCAGATAGAAACAATCTCCTCTGTGGGCAATATCGTACACCATACCCAGCTTGGTTTCATGATTGGCCGGAGCCAGCAGCATTACGGGCGAATTATAATGAATATATGCAAGGCCGTCGTCCAGTGCCGCCCACACATTATTGTCCCTGTCGCAGAACAGTCCGAGAACCGTATTGTTGTCCAGGCGATTGTCCAGATTGAAATGCCACAGGCAATGCCCCTTGCGGTCAATGGCATATATACCATTCAGAACGGTACCTATCATCAATGTTGAATCCTTGGTCATCACGGCACGGTTCACCCGTTGCTTGGTCAGCTCTGCATCCACATCCGTTTTCCACGGTTCGATGGTGCCGTCATAACGAAACAATCCGTTATTCTCCGTAACCATCAGGAAACTGTCGCCCTTGTCCGGCAATAGTGCCACTACATTATCATCATGCACCCTGCTGCGTGGGAAAAGAAGGTGAAAGTCTTTGCCGTCGAATTCATAGAAGCCGTCATCAATCATCTGTGTGTAGATGCGTCCGTTCTGATTAAAGAAGTAAAGAGGCTGTTGCTTCCTGTTGCGGAAGGCACGTACCATTTCCCCGTCATAAGAGAACCATGCGCTGAATGACTGGAAATAAATAGAACCGTTCAGTTCTACTATATTCCATATTTCATTATTCTCCATGGGAAAGTCTTTCAGAAACTTGCTCAAAGAATGGTATTGGAGTATGCCCGCCTCCGAATATTTAAAATACCCGAACTCTTCGAAGGCACCTACATAGATACGGTCGCCCTTCACATAAACCGAACGGACAATATGTTCCCCGGGTACTTTGTAGAGTGACCAACGGTATCCGTCGTATGCCAACAAGCCTTGACTATTGCCGAAATACATCTCGCCATTCTCGCCTTGTGCACATGCCCAGTTCTGATATCCGGCTCCATAATTCTTTGCCAGATAATTGGTGACCGCAGGCATAAATGAAGAGGCTTCGGTCTGAAAAGGAAGCATGGATAACAATAAGCATAATATCCAACGTCCCGAAAACGCTGGGGTGATCGTATTCAGTTTCATCTTTTCACATTATATCAAGGTGTTTCTGAGAAGCAAATATACAATAAGAATTCTAAATATATTATATTGGCGGAAGAAAAGATGTTTTATTGTCTTTACAAAAAAGAGTATGCCCGTCGATAGACGGGCATACTCTTTTTATAAAACTTTTATGGAGGGAAATGTGCGGGTGATAGGACTCGAACCTACACGCCTCACGGCACCAGATCCTAAGTCTGGCGCGGCTGCCAATTACGCCACACCCGCGGGGTAATTCCGTTTAGCGGGGACAAAGATAGAAAGATTTTTCGTTTTGGCAAATTGTTTCACGGATAAAGTCTCTTTACGGATTTACTTTCAATAGTTTCCGGGCTTCTTCGATGATGGTATCCACGCCGTTGTCCTCGTCTTCCTTGCTCATATCCACCTTCTTGTCGGGGTCGATGCCGAACTCGATGTGTTGCTTTTCCGCATTGAGGTGCGGACTGGCGGAGAAACGTACGCCCCATCCGTTGGGCAGCTCGGAGGAGAAGGGAAGGCCGGAGCCGCCACCGGTTTTGTCACCTACCAGGGTGACGTTAGGGAGGTAGCTCATGGAGTTCACAAAGTCGTTGGTGGCGCTGTAAGAGTGGCGGTTGGTCAGCACTGCTACCGGCTTCTGCCAGCGGATGCTGTTGGAAGGTTCCAGGTAGATGGCGGTGGGGCTGGAAAAGTCGTTGTGCCCTTTGCCCGTCTTGTGCTGGATGTAGCCCGTCAGTACCTTTTCGTTGGTGAAGCGGGCGGCAAAGCGGTCGGCAAAGGTGAGGTTGCCGCCACCGTTGTTGCGTACGTCGATAATCAGTCCGTTGCAGACGGAGAGGTAGGAGAGTATTTCGTCCAGGTTGCCGTTGCCGATACCGCTGGAGAAGTCCGGGTAGGAGACGTAGCCTATGTTATCGTCCAGGATGGTGTACTTGGCGCCGCCGGCGATGCGGTAGTCACGGCCGAGGTAGTTCCTCTCGATGATGCCTTCGTTGTAGTTGCGCGGATAGTCCAGATACCAGTCCCAGTAGCGTGCCATGTTGGAGGAGGAGTAGAGGTTGACGTGGCCGTCTTTCAGCTCGGCAAGCATATTGCCCAGTATCTCGAACAGGCCGTCGTTGCTCATACCCGGGGTGATGAGCGGCTGGTATTTATCGTGGATGGCGTTCCAGTCTATCTGTTTGTAGTCCAGGAAGCAATATTGCTCGTCGATGATCTTCCACAAAGCTTCGAAATTCCCCTGCGGGGTATTGTCTACTTCGTCTTCTCGGATGCAACTGCTGAACAGAGGGAGCAGGACGAGCAGAAGGCAGTATATAGTTTTTGTTCTCATAATGATATTGATTAATGGAACACAAATTACGCGAATTCCTCTTCACCGTGTTCCTTCTTTTCTTTTATTTCTGTTTCCTGTTAGGAAATAAATATAGCTCCTTGACGAATCCTACCATGAACACGTGCGAGTAGGTATGCATCTTTATCTCGTTCACCTTGGCCTGCTGTGCGTCCCAGATGTAGGCTACACGCATCCGGGCACGCCCTACGGGGAAATCCGCCGTCAGCATCTGCCTCAGGGAAGGCTGGTTGTGCAGGGACGTGAATTTGATGACTCCATCCCAGTGTCCTAGCGTGAATATCTCGTAGTACGACTGTCCGTAGTTGGGGGAGAACATGACGCCCATCAGTGGCAGATTCAGTTGATAGCGCAGCGTGATGGGATGGTTCTTGATGCGCAGGTTCCAGATGGCCATGCCCGAAGCTGCCAGGTTGACGTAGGCACGTGCCTGGGCAGGGTTGTTGCCGTTGCGCAGGTTGTAGACGAAACCACCGTTCAGGTCTGCCAAACCACCGGCCAGCAGCTTGAAGTTGGGGGTGATGGGGAAGTTGTAGTGCAGCCCGTAGTTCCAGTTGGCCAGCCCGGAGAAGGAGTTGTTGTTGTCCACCCGGTTGTGGGTATAGCCCAGGTCGGCCTGGAAGAAGGTTTGCTGGGAGACGTTGCCGTCCATCCACTTCGTCATGCGCATGCTTTCGCGGGAGATGCGGAAGTCGATGCCTTTGTATTCTTGCGGCGACAGGTAGGTGTCGAACACATTGGTGAAGCCGACGCCGTACAGGGTGGCTCGGGTAATGATGCGGTTGGGCTCCAGTGTGGGGAGGGAGGTGGGGAGCGTATCTTGCGCCTTTAGTCCGCCAGCCCCCAGGAGCAGCCCGCATAAGATGGTTATTTTA
>JAUUPT010000034.1 GCA_030843315.1 Bacteroidaceae bacterium
CGCAGGCCGACATTGAGTTTGTTCTCACGCGAGACCGGAGCAGCTATTTGCGGGTCTACGGCTATGGACTTGCTCTCCGCAGCATCCGGTATAGGGAAAGGGCCGGGGCGACAGGGCTGATAATCGGCACTAAGTCCCAGCTTCTTCTTCAAAACAAGCAGCTTATCCCAGTCCGCCATCGCAGCATGCTCCCCGCGGACGATCAGCGTATCAATGGCCTCTTTACTAAAACTTGCCGCCGAATAGCCGGTAACATCTACCTTGATATGCACATCGGTCTTGCGCAGGTTCTCCTGATACTTCTTCTCCCCTTGCAGATTGATAATCTGCCCGAAGATATCCTTCACCGATTTCAGTTTTTCGGCATCCAGCAGCGGACTCTGCACATCTACACCGATTACAAAGTCGGCTCCCATCACCAATGCCACATCTACCGGATAGTTATTTACCATCCCGCCGTCCACCAGCACCATGCCATCCAGGTCGATAGGAGCAAATACGCCGGGAATGGACATACTGGAGCGCATCGCCGTAGCCAGAATACCGCGGTGGAACACCACCTCGCTACCATCCACCAGATTCTCGGACACACAGGCAAACGGGATAGGCAGGCGGCTGAAGCTGGTTGAATCCTGATAGCCATCGGTCAGAGTGGAGAATAGCCGTGCCAGGTTCGTTCCCTTTATAATCCCTGCATCCGAGACATGAGACGATTTAAAGGAGAAAGGTATGGAAAGCACGTAACGCTCCGACCGCAGCCGATCGTCCAGCAACAAGTCCTTCGGGTTGGGAGCGTCGGACAACAGAAACTTCCAGTTCTGCGCATTCACCATGCTGTCCAGTTGTTGCGGCGTATAGCCGATGGCATACAGCCCGCCCACAATGGCGCCCATGCTGGTGCCCACCACATAATCTACGGGAATACCCGCCTTCTCTATCACCTTCAAAGCGCCGATGTGCGCCGTACCCTTGGCACCGCCACCACTCAGCACAACAGCTACCTTCGGGCGGTTCTGTGCTACAAGCAGCATCGGAAGGAGCAATAGGCATGCTAACAATCTGCATTTCATTTCTTTATATGTATTTACACAATTGATTCTCCTAAATAGTCCGATTAATGGTCAAAATCGTTACTTTTGCATCCAGAAACACATTTCCCCAGATGCAAGTCATTAATCACTAACCACTAAACAATATGACCCCACAAGAGTTTTTCAAGAATGATAGATTTGCCGAGAATACCGGCATAGAACTGTTGGAAATAAAAGAAGGATATAGCAAAGCCCGCCTCGTCATCACCGAAGAACACCTGAACGCCGGACACCGCACACAAGGCGGAGCACTCTTCACCCTTGCCGACCTGGCGCTTGCCGCCGCAGCCAATTCGCATGGAGCATTGGCTTTCTCGCTCTCCTCCAATATCACCTTCCTGCGCAGTAGCGGCCCGGGCGATACGCTATACGCCGAAGCCCGCGAACGGTACGTAGGACGTACTACCGGTTATTATCAGATAGATATAACCAATCAAAAAGGTGACCTGATAGCCACCTTTGAGTCGAGCGTATTCAGAAAGGGAGACGCACTTCCGTTTAAAGTGTGATAAAGTGATTACTTCCTCCCCACTACCGAAGTCATCGGATAGCGGTTGCCCCTTACACTCTTAAGGAAGGCTTTCGCTGAACCGAAATTCAGGTACAGGTCCAAGCGGACGGGGAGGTGGTTCTTGTCATCGGATACGAAGAAGGTGATGACTTCTTTCTCCTTACCTTTCTTATATTCTACAAAGGAGAATACCAGGCAGCGGTAAATCGTATCGTTATTCGCCGTAATCTCTTCTTTACCTCGATAGATAAGTGTCTGCTCTTCTACCTTGCGGCCTGTAGCCATGGGGAAGAGTATCTTATCACCTACTTTATAAGTATCCGGGTCATAAGAGCGGGCCTGTGCCAGAATGCTCAGCATATCGAAGATACAACGCTCGTCACTGTACTCCATCTCCTGGGGAGCACGGTCGAGCCAAGTCCGCTTTTGCTTCACATTAGACTTGCCATCTTTGTATGAGAACCAAGCCTCATCTACCGTATAACGGCTTCCTTCTTCTGCCGCTTTGCGGAAATAGAGGGGTTCCAGCTTGTCACTGACGTAGCAGGTGAGGGTATCGCGCATCTTGAAGAAGAAATCGGTTTTCTTGCTACCCACAGAAAGCAGGTTAAAGCGGAAAGCAGGTTGGGAATGATAGGTCGTGGCGTTGGTCGTAAGACTTGCCAGTCCTACTTTCTTCCAAATGAACTTCCAATTAAAATACAGGTCATACATTACGTGCTCACCTGATTGGAAAGCTTCATTCTTCGCCGTACATTGGGCTTGAACAGACTGGGAGGCTGCGAAGCAAACCACTCCCATCACCAATAGTACCAATAGCCGCTTCTGCCTAATAACTATAGCCCCGGCCGCTGTTACGGCCGCTACTGTTATTGCGGCTATTCTTGTTGTTGTTTTTGTTCTTGTTCTTCTTGTCTTCATCTGGTTTTTGTTTTTTTAGTTCTTCCGGTTTCTGCTTATCCAAGGGAGTTGCAAGAACATTCCAGTTCTGGGTTAACTCAAAGTTTGCTTTAAGTTCCAAAACCTGCGGATAATAATAAACCATTTCCGGCTGGCGTTTTTCGGCATAGTTACCCGTATCCCAAACACCATTGCCATTTGTATCGTTAATCAATCGTGCTCCATACTTGCCCGGATTCAGGAAGTAGAAATCGGCCTTGCCATCTACCACCGGTACCGTGCGCAATACTTTATCCGATCCGTCCAGCAGTTCTACGAAAGCCAATGAGTCGGCGCCACTTACATTAAAGAAGATCTGTCCGTACTCTTCGAGGGTCTTTGCTTTGAATTCCTTCTTTATCTTGTCGGTGAACAAACCGTACAGGCCATGTATAGCCATGGAATCGACCTCGAAGGAGTAACTCTCTCCGGGTTGCCAGTCACCGAATACGTTGTACCGCTTTAAATCAATGGAGTCGTGTACAAGGTCGAACGGAATATCCTGCCACAATGAATCCACTTTCAACTTCATGTGGAAAGCGGTAGAGTCGATACTCGCCACCGGCTCGGTGAAGGACAGGGTTATGTAGTCGTATACATCCATTGCAGAGGGTGCATACACTTCTACTGCCAGGAATTCAGTCGGTTCCGGTTCTTCTACTTCCTCATCGCTCTTCTTCTTTTTCTTCTCCCGCTCTTTCTTTTCTTTTTCTTTTGTCTCCTGAATCTGCTTCTGTTGCTTGGCGTAAGTCAACTTAGCCAGCAGGTTCAGGGTATCGGTGCGGGGCACCAGCTGCTTCAAGCTATCCGTATATAAATAGGTAAGGCTCATCCGCAGCGTATCTTGTTTGTAGAGCAGGGAGTCTTTTATCCAATAGTGTATCGTATCGTTGCGACCGGTGGTCTGTTCTACCACAAAGGCATCCTGCTCGTCAAAGTTCAGTCCTTTCAGCAAGGGCAGGGTATCTGCCGGAGCAGTGAAGTAGAGAGAGAACTTCTCGGGAGTAAGGCGTTCGCTCTTTGCCAGGCGCTGGGAAAAGTTTATTTCCTTAAAGCTACGCAACATGATATCATCCGGCAGGTAATAGGTATATTTCACCTCCATAATGGTGTCTACCGTCAAGGAGTCTACCCATGCAGTATCCTGACGCACGCGCTGCTCCATGGAGGGAATGATAATAGAATCGTTGAAGGCAATTATCTCTGTCGGCTGGGAATAAGCAAAGTTCTGATCGGCATCCTGCAAACCATAAATGCGATACTTGCCCGGAGCCACTCCACGAATGGAGAATTGCCCGCGGCTGTCCGTGCGCCCTACCCGCTCAAAAGGAAGGGTAGTGAAAGCCGAATCTGCCAGATTGGAATGCAGACCTACCAGCATACCTTTCACCGGTTCGAGGTTGGCAGCATTCAGCAAGGTGCCCGCCACGGCCATAGAATCCAGTTTATCACCCGTAGAGAAGGAATAAGAGAAATTCTCCAACGCGTTCCCCTCGTTATTATCTTGGATGGCATCGCCAAAATCAAACGTATAAGTGGTGTTTGCCTTCAAGGTATCTTGCAAAGTGATGACCACCTTCTTGCCGTTAGACTTTATTTCCGGCTGTTGCACCTGCGGAGGAGATATTACAATTTTCTCGTTGGGCTTATCCAGTTTGATAAACTCGTCAAACTCTATTGAAATCTTATTCTTGGTGTTCCGGAGTGCTCCCGGTGCCGGAGTACCGGCAAGAAAACGCGGGGGAGTCTCGTCGATAGGCCCTCCCTCTATGCGGCCTACACTGGCGCAAGAGTACAGCACAGCCACTATTGCGGCAGCCCCTGACAGCCTGCGGAAAAGCGGTTTCATCTTATTATGATGTTTACAGTCTAACATGGTGCAAAAATAAGCGTTCTCTGATAATTAGCGGTATGCTTTACAGTATTTTAATCAAAAAACAGGCTTTTGTTCTTACCTATGTATAAAACATAGTTAAAAAAGGAGTGACAACACACCTTATATACTGAGAAAAGAATAATTTTGCGGACGAAAACGGAACAAGAGTGTTCAGTTTTCATTCTCTACCTTTGTTACAAAATACGGATTGCACACTAAACGCCTTTCAAAAGAAGAATATAAAAATTATACAGAGAATAAAAAGAGTATGAAGAGTAGATTAGTATTATTGGTATGTTGCCTGGCACTGCTCAGCAGTTGCGGACAAGGTGACAAAAGCACGGGCACAGCACCCGAATTTGCAGTAATCGAGGTTAAAACTACGACTGCTAACTTGACAAACAGCTACCCTGCTACCATCAAGGGTAAACAAGATGTGGAAATCCGCCCGATGGTAAGCGGTTTCATCACTAAACTACATGTGGACGAAGGTTCTGTAGTACGCAAAGGACAAGTGCTGTTCAGCATTGACCCCGTACAGTACCAGGCTGCCGTGAACTCAG
The DNA here is from genome assembly GCA_030843315.1 of Bacteroidaceae bacterium. Classification (GTDB taxonomy): domain Bacteria; phylum Bacteroidota; class Bacteroidia; order Bacteroidales; family Bacteroidaceae; genus Bacteroides. The sequence continues at coordinate 4,981 of JAUUPT010000034.1, forward strand.
CCAAAGCTGCCGTTGAAACAGCCAAAGCTGCCGTAAATACGCAGGAACTCACTGTAAACAACAAACGTGAACTGAACAGAAAGAACATCATCAGCAACTTCGACCTGCAAATGGCCGAAAACCAACTGGCACAGACTAAGGCACAACTGGCACAGGCAGAAGCTCAACTGGTAAATGCCAGAAACAATCTGTCGTACACCAGCGTAACCAGCCCAAGTGATGGTGTGGTAGGCACTATACCTTACCGTGTAGGTAGCTTGGTAAGCCCCTCCACGGCAACTCCTCTGACTACTGTTGCCGACATTTCCCAGATGTATGCTTACTTCTCTATGACCGAAAGACAACTGTTGTCTCAGATTCGTGAAGGCGGCAGCACCAAAGAAATCCTGGAAAAGATGCCCGATGTACAGTTGGAACTGATAGACGGTACCATGTACGCCGACAGCGGACGTGTAGAAACGATCAGCGGTGTGATAGACCAGGCAACCGGCTCCGTGACGATGCGTGCCCTCTTCCCCAACAAGCACAATGTTCTGCGTAGCGGAAGTACAGGTAATGTGGTGTTCCACAACCCGATGGAGAATGTCATCATGATACCGCAATCGGCTACCACAGAGGTACAGGATAAGAAGTTCGTATTCGTCCTGCAACCGGACAACACCTTGAAAAATACCGAGGTGAAAGTATTCAAACTGGATGACGGCAAGTACTACTACGTGACAAGCGGCCTGAAAGCAGGCGACAAGATTGTAATCGAAGGCGTACAGAACCTGAAAGGTGGACAAACCATCAAGCCTATCACTCCTGCCGAGAAGGAAGCAGAATATCAGAAGGCTCTGAAAGACCAGAAAGAAGGCAATATCCAGACAGCGTTTAACTAATGATGAACTCTAATCATTAATCGTTGAACATTAAACATTGAAAACATGAAATTAGATAGATTTATCAACCGTCCGGTACTATCAACGGTAATCTCCATCCTGATAGTGATACTGGGTCTTATTGGTCTGGCAACGCTGCCTATCACCCAATATCCGGACATCGCACCTCCTACCGTTTCGGTACGTGCCACCTATACCGGTGCCAACGCCCAAACGGTATTGAACTCCGTCATCGCACCGCTGGAGGACCAGATCAACGGTGTGGAGAACATGATGTACATGACCTCCAACGCCTCCAACAACGGTTCCGGTGATATTTCCATTTACTTCAAGCAGGGCACCAACCCGGACATGGCAGCCGTCAACGTGCAGAACCGCGTTTCTATGGCGCAAGGTCTGCTGCCTGCCGAAGTAACCAAAGTCGGTGTAACGACACAGAAAAGACAGACTTCCATGTTGATGGTAATGTCCATCTACGATGAAACCGACCAATACAACATCGAGTTTCTGGAGAACTACGCCAACATCAACCTGATTCCCGAGGTGAAGCGTATCAACGGTGTGGGTGATGCCATGGTGCTCGGTACGGACTACTCCATGCGTATCTGGCTGAAGCCCGACGTCATGGCGCAGTACAAACTGATACCTAACGACGTGGCAGCCGTATTGGCAGAACAGAATATCGAAGCCGCTCCGGGACAGTTCGGTGAACGCGGCAAGCAGTCCTTCCAGTACACCATTCGCTATAAGGGACGTTTGCAGCAACCGCAAGAATTCGAGAACATCGTTGTCAAAGCAATGGAGAACGGCGAGGTACTTCGTTTGAAGGACATTGCCGAAATCGAGTTGGGACGTCTGACTTACAGCTTCAACAATACCGTAAACGGTCATAAGGCTGTCAGCTGTATCATATTCCAGATGGCAGGTACCAATGCTACCCAAACCATCAGTGACATTGAGAACCTGTTGGACAGCTACTCCGAGAAACTGCCTTCCGGCTTGAAGATAAACGTTGCCCAGAGTGCCAACGACTTCCTCTTCGCCTCTATCCACGAGGTTGTGAAGACATTGATCGAGGCCTTTATCCTGGTATTTATCGTGGTATATATCTTCTTGCAGGATATGCGCTCCACGTTGATTCCGGCTATTGCCATCCCGGTAGCCTTGATTGCTACGTTCTTCGTGCTGAAACTGATTGGTTTCAGTATCAACTTACTGACCCTCTCGGCGATGGTGCTCGCCATTGCGATTGTGGTCGATGATGCCATAGTCGTCGTCGAGGGCGTCCATGCGAAGCTGGACCAGGGGTATAAGTCTGCCCGTGCCGCTTCCATCGACGCCATGAGTGAGTTGGGCGGCGCTATCGTTTCTATCACGCTGGTCATGATGTCCGTGTTTATCCCGGTAAGTTTCATGGGTGGTACGGCAGGTACATTCTACCGCCAGTTCGGTCTGACAATGGCTATCGCTATCGGTTTCTCGGCATTGAATGCCTTGACGCTGAGTCCGGCATTGTGTGCCATCTTCCTGAAACCCCACGAAGAGCACGGTGAGAAGAAATCGACTTTCGTAAGCCGCTTCCATACGGCTTTCAATACCACCTACGACAACCTGTTGCAGAAGTATAAGAAACGCGTACTCTTCTGTATCCAGAAGCAATGGTTGTCCTTCGGGTTGGTAGCAGCCTCTATCATATTGCTGATATTCTTCATGAAGACTACCCCGACCGGTATGGTGCCCAACGAAGATACAGGTACTATCATGGGTGTAGTGACCCTGCCTCCGGGTACCTCACAGGAACGCGCCCAGGAAGTGCTGCACCGCGTGGACAGCCTGGTAGCTGCCGAGCCTGCCGTAGCTTCACGTACCGTAATCTCCGGTTATAGCTTCATCGGCGGACAAGGACCTTCCTACGGTTCTATCATCATCAAGCTGAAGAACTGGGAAGAGCGTTCCACGATGCAGAACTCCAACATAGTCTATATCACGCTCTTCATGCGTGCACAGAAGATTATCAAGGAAGCACAGGTATTGTTCTTTACTCCGCCTATGATTCCGGGTTACTCCGCATCCAGTGATATCGAGTTGAACATGCAGGATAAGACCGGTGGCGACCTGAACCACTTCTTCGACGTGGTAAACAGCTATACTGCCGCCCTGGAAGCACGCCCCGAGATCAACTCTGCCAAGACCAGCTTCAACCCGAACTTCCCGCAGTATATGCTGGACATCGACGCAGCTGCCTGTAAGAAGGCGGGCCTCAGCCCGAGCGACATCCTCAGCACAATGCAGGGATACTTCGGCGGTCTGTATGCTTCCAACTTCAACAGCTACGGTAAGATGTACCGCGTGATGATACAAGCCGAACCCGAGGCAACGAAGAACCTCGAATCTTTGTCGAGCATCAAGGTGCGCAACGGCAATGAGATGGCTCCCATCACCCAGTTCGTTTCCATCAAGAAGGTGTACGGACCGGATATCATCAGCCGCTTCAACCTTTATACTTCCATGAAGGTGATGGTTGCTCCCGCTACCGGATATACTTCCGGTCAGGCACTGGCTGCTATCTCCGAAGTTGCCAAAGAGAGTCTGCCCACCGGCTTTGCTTACGAGCTTGGCGGTATGGCGCGTGAAGAGTCCGAAACCAGTGGCAGTACTACCGGCTTGATCTTCGTGCTCTGCTTCGTCTTCGTTTACCTGTTGCTGAGTGCACAGTACGAAAGCTACATCCTGCCGCTTTCCGTATTGCTGTCCATTCCGTTCGGTCTGCTGGGTAGCTTCCTGTTCGTCAACGGTATGAGTGCCATCGGCAACATCTCCTTTATGAAGATGATAATGGGCTCCATGTCCAATGACATCTATATGCAGATTGCATTGATCATGTTGATGGGTCTGTTGGCAAAGAATGCCATCCTGATTGTAGAGTTCGCCCTCGAACGCCGCCGAATGGGTATGAGCATTACGTGGGCAGCCGTACTGGGTGCCGCCGCCCGTCTGCGTCCTATCTTGATGACGTCTCTGGCCATGATTGTAGGTCTGATTCCGTTGATGCTTGCCACCGGCGCAGGAGCCAATGGTAACCGTACGCTGGGTACCTCGGCCATCGGTGGTATGTTGATCGGTATGATATTGCAGATCTTCATAGTGCCGGCCCTGTTCGTTGCCTTCCAGTATCTGCAAGAGAAATTCAAGCCGATGGAATGGGAAGATGTGGACAACTCCGATGCCGAACCGGAAATTGAACAATATACTAAGTAGTTAGTAGTAAGTAGATAGTAGTAAAAAGAATATGAAGAAACAAATTATAACTCTGATGTGTGCAACTGCCTTACTGAGCAGTTGCCACATCTACAAATCATACGACAGACCCGAAGACATCACCACTGCCGGGCTGTATCGTGACACGGCATCCGTAAACGATACGCTGGCAGCAGATACAGCCAACTTCGGCAACCTGCCTTGGAGGGAAGTGTTCACAGACCCGCAACTGCAGACACTTATCGAACAAGCGCTCGCCGGCAACGCCGACCTGCGCAGCGCAGCCCTGAACGTGAAGAAGGCAGAAGCCGCCCTTCTGTCCGCCCGATTGGCTTATGCTCCCATGCTGGCACTGTCTCCGCAAGGAACCGTGAGCAGTTGGGACAAAGGAAAAGCTACACAGACTTACTCGCTCCCCGTAACGGCAAGCTGGCAGATTGACCTCTTCGGCCAATTGCTGAACCCGAAGCGCGGCGCACAAGTATCGCTAAAGCAGACACAGTTCTATGAACAAGCCGTGCAGACGCAAGTCATCGCCAACGTAGCCAATATGTATTATACCCTGCTGATGCTCGACCGCCAATTGCAAATTACCGAAGGCACTGTCGACATCCTGAAGAAGAACCTGGAAACCGTGCAAGCCATGAAGGATGCAGGTATCTACGGTACCACTTCCGCTGCCGTGGAGCAGAGCCGCACCGCCTATGCACAAGTCATGGCATCCCTGCCCGGCATACGCCAGAGCATCCGCGAAACCGAGAATGCACTGTGCCTGATGCTGAACCAACCGGGACAACACATTGCCCGCAACGTGCTGGAGCAGCAACAACTGCCTACGGAGTTCTCCGCCGGCATCCCCTTGCAACTGCTGTCCAACCGCCCGGACGTGAAAGCCGCCGAGATGTCACTGGCTGCAAGCTATTATAGCACCAACAGTGCACGTGCCGCCTTCTATCCGCAGATTACATTGAACGGTTCGGCAGGCTGGACCAACAGTGCCGGTTCCGCCATCGTCAACCCCGGCAAATTGCTGGCTTCCGCCATCGGTTCGCTCACCCAGCCTTTGTTCTACCGTGGTACTAACATAGCCCGCCTGAAACAAGCCAAAGCGCAAGAAGAGCAGGCAAAGATTCAATTCCAGACTACACTGCTGAAAGCCGGAAACGAAGTAAGCAATGCCCTGTATCAGTACCAAATGGTAGCCGAAAAAGCCGCTTCCCGCGAAATTCAAGTGAATTCTGCCCGCAAAGCTTCGGAAGATACAAAAGAATTGTTTAACTTAGGCACGTCTACCTACCTGGAAGTTTTGTCTTCCGAGCAATCTTATCTCAGTGCACAGCTTTCCGAGGTATCAGACACATTCGACTGCATGCAGGCCGTAGTAAGCTTGTATCAGGCGCTTGGAGGAGGAAGAGAATAACTTAATACCTAATTATTATGATTAGTCCATTAGCATCTGTAGATTCTACCGCAAAGATCGGTAAGAATGTAACCATTCAACCTTTCGTTTATATCGAAGACGGTGTGGAAATCGGCGATGATTGCGTAATCATGTCCGGTGCAAAGATTCTCAAAGGTACCCACATGGGAAAAGGAAACAAAGTGCATCACGGCGCCGTGTTGGGCACCGAGCCGCAAGACTTCCATTACGAGGGTGATGAGAGCCAGTTGGTTATCGGTGACAACAACGACATCCGCGAAAATGTAGTAATCAGCCGCGCCACCTACGAAGGCGGCTGCACCCGCATCGGCAATGAGAACTACCTGATGGACGGTGTACACCTCTGCCACGACGTGCAGATAGGCAATCATTGTGTATTGGGCATCAAGACTACCGTAGCCGGCGAATGCCAGATAGACGACTTTACCATCCTGAGCAGCAACGTCATCCTGCACCAAGCCAGCCACATCGGAAGCTGGGTACTGATACAAAGCGGATGCCGTATCTCGAAGGATGTTCCTCCTTATGTCATCATGAACGGTAATCCGGCAGAGTATCACGGTGTCAATGCAGCGGTGCTTCAGCACAAGAACGAAGTGAGCGAGCGTGTATTGAGACATATTGTAAATGCATACCGCTTGGTTTATCAAGGCAACTTCAGCCTGCACGACGCTTTGCAGAAGATTGAAGACCAGGTGCCGATGAGCGATGAGATACATAATATCATCGACTTCATCAAAGCATCCAAAGGCATTGTGAAATAAAGGCGGAAGCCTGATCCATAGTAAGAGAAAGCCTCGTGAACGGTAGATTCGTCTATCATTCACGAGGCTTTCTCTTTGTTCCTTTAGCGGTTACGGCAGTTCCCACCATTGGGAACGCGTGTTCCCACGTTAGGAAACGAGCGTTCCCATATGGAGAAACGGTCGTTTCCACCTGGAGAAACGCGCGTTCCCAAAGTCAGAAACGAGCGTTTCCTACCCATAGGAAACTGCAAGGCAATGGTTGCCAGCAGATTAGATGTTCATTTTATTCATCTTTTTTGCCCAGTCTTTGCATGCTGAACTCGCAGCCGCAATACTGCTGGTTGTAGAAGTCATACTCCCGGAGCAACTGGTTACGACGGTCTTGTAGTCCGCCTTTACGCCAGTTCTGTTCCCAGAAGATGGTGCCGGGATAGAGTGCGGCGGCACGGCGTCCGGCTTCATTAATCTGGTCGAGGCTCTTCCAACGCGAAGAGGCAAGGGTGGTAGTAAATACGGAGAAGCCATGCTCTGCGGCATAGCGGGCCGTCTCCGTGAGACGCAGGGTGAAGCATTTCAGGCATCGCCCACCCCGTTCCGGTTCGTTTTCCAGTCCTTTTATAGTGTGCAGCCAGTGTGCATAGTCATAGTCTGCATCGATGAAATCGAGGTTTTTGGAAGTTACGAAGCGAATGGCCTCATTCTTTCGTATCTCGTATTCCTCTTGTGGATAGATATTGGGATTGCAATAAAAGATGGTGGGACGAATGCCGTTTGCCAGCATACATTCGATGATGGCAGAAGAGCAAGGTGCACAGCACGAATGCAGCAGCACCTTGTCGTCACCGTTGGGAGTTTGAACCTTTAACATTGTATTTAGTGATTATACTTTCAGTTTTATCTTTCCCTTCACCAGCAGCCCGGTCAGCCAAACGATGACGAGCGAGAAGATGAGGGACTTGAGTAATCCCGGAACACCGCTGCCCAAGACTGTCGGATAATGCAGGTGCAGTAGTTGCTGGATGGCATACCATGCATAAGGAATGGTGTAGCAAGTCAACGTGGCGGTGCCTGCGGGCTTGATGATGTCGAACCAGTTGGTCTTGCCTTTCACATCCGTCAGCCAATAGAAGAAACCGAACAGGGGGAAGAACATGGCAAGGCAATAGAACAGCCAAGTGGGAGTGGCTTGTATCTTGGAGATAATCCAGTAGGGATGCGAAACAAGAGCAAGGACCAGCATACCTACACCGAGGGCACAAAGCATTCCGATGAATCGCCCCGGACGCACACGGTTGGCATAGCGCTGCATCAGCAAAGAGGTCAGTACGCCGGACATGCCGAAGGCGTGCAACGTCCAGTCACTTGGGATGAAAGGCAGCAGGATAATCCGGGTGCCGTAATCTTCCGGCAGCAAATTGGAGTGGCTGACTACGGCGAGCAACACGACTACAAACCATGCAATGGCATTCTTACGCAGGTCTTCGCGGGTGAACAGGTAGATGCCTGCACACACGGCATACGTCCAGCCGATAAGTCCGAGGATGCCCCACCAGCCAATGTGGAACGGCTTTCCGTTGATATCTTTATAGATTACGAGGGCGGCGAGCAGAAGTACGCCCACTACCTTCATCACGGTGAAAAGGGTCTTTTTCGTTCCTTCCGCCTTGGGATATACGCCCCAGGTAAGGAAGAAGCCGATTACCATCAGGATGGAGAACCATTGGTGCGAGAGACCTCCTTCGATGCCTCCGCTGTTGAGGGCAAACAGTCCCATAGCAATCAGCGCCACCGTGCGCCAAAAGACGTGGGCAATGACTTGCAGGGTAGTATCGCCTTTCTTATACCGGTTTTGTATGGCAAAGGATACGGACATACCCATGCAGAAGAGGAAAGCAGGGAAGATGGTGTCGGAGAAGCCCATCATGTCTTCGTTCATCTCGGCGTGCATCAGCCAGTGCGGAATGTTTTTCAGTCCGGGAATGTCGTTGACAAAGAGCATGAGGAACATGGTAAGTGCGCGGAATACATCGACCGCGGCAATTCGCTGTGGTGTTAAGCTTTTCATAATAACTGAGTTGTTTGGGGGTTTACGACGCAAATATAGGAAACTATTTTTTGCGGGGCTACAGCTTTGAGGGATTTCTTACTATATTTGTTGCCATGAAGAGGAAACTACTGTTCTTTTGTCTTCTTATGGCCGCGCTTGTGCAGAATATTGCCGCTTCTGCCGATACGCTGGCTCTTGCTGCACTGACGGCCTCTCTGGATGAAGCCATCGGTGCACACGAACAGTCTGTTGCCCTGCGCGAAACACGCATTGCCCGACTGAAGCGTCAGTTGGCGGATGCCGATACCGCCAGCGTCTCTTTTTTCCGATGGAATGGCGAAATTTATAAGGAATACAAGGCTTACATCTGCGACTCCGCCATTCACTACCTCAACATCAACCTGGACTGGGCAGAACGCCACAACCAACCGGATGCCGCCCACGAAACGCGGTTGGAGCTTGCCTACCTGATGGCTACCGCCGGAATGTATGAGGAAGCTACCGACCTGCTGCGTCAGACGGACCGAAGTTCATTGCCCGCCCGATTATTGCCCGATTGTTACCATTGTTACCAAAAACTTTATGAAGAACTCAGCTTTTATACACTGGACGATACCTTCAAGAAGCGCTACCAGGCATTGGCGGCAGCCTACGACGACTCGCTGATGCAAGTACTCCCGTCCACCTCCTCCCTTTATCTGGAACGGAAAGAAATGCGTGAAGCGGCAGCCGGCAATCTGGACAAGGCACTGAGCATTAACGATGCACGCCTGGCAAGCGCAACACCCGATACGCCCGAATATGCTTTGGTGACCTACCACCGCTCCCTGCTTTATCATCGGCTGAGAAACCGGGAAGAAGAGAAACGCTATCTCGCCCTGTCGGCACTCACTGATATCCGCCTCAGCATTACAGACCATGCTTCGCTCTGGACCTTGGCGGAGCTGCTCTACGAAGAGGGAGACATCGAACACGCCTACCGCTACATCCGTTTCTCCTGGAGCGAAACAAACCGGTACAATGCCCGTAGCCGCAGTTTGCAGACGGCAGGTATCCTCTCCCTGATAGACCTTACTTACCAGGCCATGAGTGAAAAACAAAACGACCGGCTCCGCCTGTATATCTGGCTCATCAGCGCCTTGACACTGATGTTAGTGGCAGCCGTCGCCTTCATCTACCGCCAGATGAAGCGCCTCTCCATAGCCCGGAACCATCTGGAGCACGCCAACGAGCAACTGCATATATCGAACCATATCAAGGAAGAATACGTAGGCCGGTTCATGAACCTATGCTCCATCTACATCAAACGGCTGGATACCTACCGGCGTATGGTCAATAAGAAGATATCGGCAGGACAGACCGAAGAACTGCTGAAGATGGTACGCTCCAGCGAGGTACTGGATGCCGGGCTGAAAGAACTGTACGAGAACTTCGATACCGCCTTCCTGCACCTCTTCCCCGATTTTGTGAACAAATTCAACGAACTGCTGCAACCGGAAGAACGCATCGTGCTACGCAAAGGTGAATTGCTGAATACGGAGCTTCGCATATTTGCTTTGATACGACTGGGCATTGACGATAGCTCACAGATTGCAGAGTTTCTCCGTTACTCCGTAAATACCATCTATAATTACAGAGCTAAAGTGAAGAATAAGGCCCGAATCTCCCGCGAAGACTTTGAAACGCAGCTGATGCTGATACGTTGACAATACGTCAAACGGGCTTTTACCATCCACTTTTCACTGTCCCAATACAGTGCATACACTTCTGTTTATCAACACTTTAATTAATCACAAGCATCCACCACCTCCACCTATTTCAGATACACCGATACGGGGCATTGTTATCTTTCCTACCTTTGGGAAAGTTTAAGTAACCATTAAAGACAATACCATGAAATTCAAACTTCTTCTTTTAGTAGGATGCTGCCTGTCCGCCGCGGCAAGAAGTCAAGTAACCGTGTACACTACTACTGCCGACCGCTCACAAAGCTTCGCCGAAACGACTCTGAAGTTCTCCGACAAACCCAAGTTTGCTCCTGTCATTACGTTGAATCCGGCCGTACGCTATCAGTCAATGGATGGTTTCGGTGCTGCCGTCACCGGTTCCACCTGCTACAACCTGATGAAGATGGCGCCTGCCGAACGCACGAAGTTCCTGACTCGCACCTTCTCTGATAAAGACGGATTGGGTTTCAGCTATATACGTATCTCTATCGGTTGCTCCGACTTCTCACTAAGCGAATATACCTGCTGCGACAAGCCGGGCATCGAAAACTTCGCCCTGCAAAGCGAAGAAAAGGAATACGTGATACCTATCTTAAAGGAAATCCTCGCCATCAACCCTACCATTAAGATACTGGGCTCCCCGTGGACTTGTCCCCGATGGATGAAGGTGGATAACCTGACGGATAGAAAGCCCTTCAACTCCTGGACAAGCGGACAACTGAACCCCGACTACTACCAGGACTACGCCGCTTACTTCGTGAAGTGGGTGCAGGCTTTCGAGAAAGAAGGCATCGATATCTACTCCATCACCCCCCAGAACGAACCGTTGAACCGGGGTAACTCGGCTTCCCTGTTCATGGGCTGGAAAGAGGAACTGGCATTTGTGAAGGATGCGCTCGGCCCTGCCTTCAAAGCTGCCGGACTGCAAGACACCAAGATTTATGCCTTCGACCATAACTACAATTACGACAACATGGCAGATCAGCAGGGATATCCCATCAAAATGTATGACGACGAAGTGGCTGCCTCCTTCCTGACCGGTGCCGCCTATCATAACTATGGCGGCAATCGCGACGAGTTGAACAACATTCAGCGCCAGCGCCCCGACAAAGAACTTATCTTCACCGAAACCTCTATCGGAATGTGGAACGACGGGCGCAACCTGCAAAAACGACTGATGGAAGACATGCGCGAAGTAGCCCTGGGCACCGTGAACAACTGGTGCAAAGGCGTCATCGTATGGAACCTGATGCTCGACTCCGAGCGCGGTCCCAACCGCGACGGTGGCTGCCAAACCTGCTACGGCGCAGTAGACATCAATCGGTCGGACTACAAAACCATTACTTACAATTCTCATTACTACATCATCGGTCATCTGTCATCGGTAGTGAAACCGGGCGCTTTCCGCATCGGAAGCAACGGTTCGGCAACCAATGGTCTGATGTACTCCGCCTTCGAAAATCCCGATGGAACCGTGGCTTTTGTATTGCTGAACGAGAATGAGACGACCGCCCGAATCAGTCTGACGGCAGATGGAAAGAACTATATAGACTGCACCATCCCCGGCAAATCCGTCACCTCTTATCGCTGGAAGAAATAACCACCATAATCCTAATTATTATGAAACATTTATTAGTATCGAGTATCTCCATCGTCCTGCTGGCACTGGGCATGACAGGATGCAGTGAAAAACAAGCAGAAAAGCAAGCAGCTTCTGATAAGTTTGTAACCATTCAGGGGCAAGACCTGATAAAGCCCGACGGCACGAAGCTCTTCATCATGGGTACCAACCTGGGCAACTGGCTGAACCCCGAAGGATATATGTTCCGATTCAATAAGACCAACTCGGGACGATTCATCAACGAAATGTTCTGCCAGTTGGTAGGACCGGACTTCACCGCCGACTTCTGGAAGGCATTCAAGGACAACTATGTGACGCGCGAGGACATTCGCTTTATCAAGGAGACGGGCGCCAACACCATCCGTCTACCGTTCCACTACAAGTTGTTCACGGACGAAGACTACATGGGGCTGACCGCCAATCAGGACGGATTTGCCCGCGTGGACAGCCTGGTGAACTGGTGTCGCGAAGCCGACCTCTACCTCATCCTGGATATGCACGATGCTCCCGGCGGACAAACGGGCGATAACATCGACGACAGTTACGGCTATCCCTGGCTGTTCGACAGCGAGACAAGCCAGCAACTCTACTGCGACATCTGGCGCAAGATAGCCGACCACTACAAGAACGAACCGGTCATCCTGGGATATGAGTTGTTCAACGAACCTATCGCCCCCTACTTTGAGAATATGGAAGAGCTGAACGACAAGTTGGAGTATGTATATAAGAAAGGTGTAGCCGCTATCCGCGAAGTGGACAAAAACCACATCATCCTGCTGGGTGGCTCGCAATGGAACGGTAACTTCAAACCGTTCAAAGACTCCAAGTTCGATGATAAGATAATGTACACCTGCCACCGCTACGGGGGCGAGCCTACCCAGGCTGCCATCCAGAGCTTCATCAACTTCCGCGACAGCGTGAACCGGCCGATGTACATGGGTGAAATAGGTCATAATACGGACGAGTGGCAGGCCGCTTTCTGCCAGACCATGCGTAATAATAATATCGGTTACACCTTCTGGCCCTACAAAAAGATGGATGGCTCGTCCTTCGTAGGCATCACCCCGCCGGAAAACTGGGCAAACATCGTGTACTTCTCCGAAGCGCCGCGTACCACGTATAAAGAGATTCGCGAAGCCCGCCCCGACCAGGCAATGGCACGCAAGGCAATGATGGACTTCATCGAAGCCGCCAAGTTGAAGAATTGCGTGGTGCAGGAAGGATATATCCAGTCGCTGGGAATGAAGAAATAAGTGATTCAACAATTAAAACAATAATCATACAAAAGAAAGAACCATGAAGAAAGTATTATTCGGTTTGGCACTTGCTGTTGTGTTGCCCCTCTCGGCACAACAGAAACCCGTCTATCTGGACGAGGCGCAGCCCATTGAGAAGAGAGTGGAAGATGCACTGAGTCGCCTCACTCTGAAAGAGAAAGTGGCGATGGTACACGCACAGTCCAAATTCAGCAGTCCGGGCGTGCCCCGCCTGGGCATCCCTGAATTCTGGATGACCGACGGCCCGCACGGCATCCGCCCCGAAGTATTGTGGGACGAATGGGACCAGGCAGGCTGGACCAACGACTCTTGCGTGGCTTACCCGGCATTGACCTGCCTTGCCGCCACCTGGAATCCCGAAATGTCCATGCTCTACGGAAAGAGCATCGGCGAAGAAGCCCGTTATCGTAACAAAACCGTCCTCCTGGGCCCCGGCGTCAACATCTACCGCACCCCGCTGAACGGACGTAACTTTGAGTATATGGGCGAAGACCCCTATCTGTCGGCACACATGGTGGTGCCCTACGTACAGGGTGTGCAGATGAACGGCGTAGCCGCCTGCGTGAAGCACTTCGCACTGAACAACCATGAGGTGAACCGCCACACCACCAATGTAATAGTAGACGACCGCGCGCTGTACGAAATCTACCTGCCCGCCTTCAAGGCTGCTGTGCAGGAAGGTAAGGCATGGGCCATCATGGGCGCTTACAATCTCTACAAAGGACAGCACGCCTGCCACAACCAATATCTGCTGAACGACATCCTGAAAGGCGAGTGGGGCTTTGACGGAGTGGTAGTTTCCGACTGGGGAGGCGTGCACGACACCGACCAGGCCATCACCAACGGAATGGACATGGAGTTCGGAAGCTGGACCAACGGACTCTCTGCCGGCACCAGCAATGCATACGATAATTATTATCTCGCCCTTCCCTACCTGCAACGCATCCAGGAAGGCAAAGTAGGCACCAAAGAACTGGATGACAAGGTACGCCGCATTCTGCGCCTCGCCTTCCGCACCACAATGGACACGAAGCGTCCCTTCGGCGCCCTGCTGTCCGAAGCACACTACGAAGCTGCCCGCCGCATCGGTGAAGAAGGTATCGTGCTGTTGCAGAACAAGAACAATGTGCTGCCGATAGACCTGAACAACGCCAAGAAGATTGCCGTAATAGGCGAGAACGCCATCAAGATGATGACCGTAGGCGGTGGCAGTTCTTCCCTAAAAGTGCAACGCGAGCTTTCTCCGCTGGACGGCATCAAGCAACGTGTAGCAGGCAAGGCCGAGGTAGTTTATGCCCGTGGTTATGTGGGTGATGCAACCGGCGAATATAACGGTGTAGTGACCGGTCAGAACCTGAAGGATGACCGCACGCCCGAAGAACTGATAGCCGAAGCCGTGAAAGTGGCTGCGGACGCCGACTACGTGATCTTCATCGGTGGTTTGAACAAGAGCGACGGACAAGACTGTGAGGATGCCGACCGCAAAGGCATCGAGTTGTCTTACGGACAGGATGCCGTAATCTCCGCACTGGCAAAAGCAAACAAGAACCTGATTGTAGTAAATATCTCCGGCAATGCCATCGCTATGCCTTGGGTAAACGAAGTCCCCGCCATCGTGCAAGACTGGTACCTGGGTTCGGAAGCAGGCAGTGCCCTCGCCGCCATCCTGATGGGCGACGTTAACCCCAGCGGTAAGTTGCCGTTCACCTTCCCCGTGAAGTTGGAAGATGTTCCGGCTCATATCCTGGGCGAGTACACCGGCGAAAGAAGCAGAGAAATCATAGACATCAAGTACAACGAAAGCATCTTCGTAGGCTACCGCTGGGCGGACAAGCAGAAGAAGGTGAAACCGCTGTTCCCCTTCGGTCACGGATTGAGCTACACCACCTTTGAATACGGCAAACCGACTGCCGACAGCAAGACCATGTCTGCCGACGGAACCCTGACCGTAAAGGTGAACGTAAAGAATACCGGTGCACGCGAAGGCCAGGAAGTCGTTCAGCTGTATATCAGCGACAAGAAGTCTTCCCTGCCCCGCCCCATCAAGGAGCTGAAAGGCTTCCAAAAGATAAAACTCGCTCCGGGCGAAGCGAAAGAAGTAACCTTCACCATTGACAAAGAAGCCCTGAGCTTCTTCGACGACGCCCAGCACGCATGGGTAGCCGAACCGGGCAAGTTCGAAGCCATCATTGCCGCTTCCTCTGCCGACATAAAGGGGGTTGTTCCTTTTGAATTGAAATAAATATCGACGATAGGTTTTTTAGTTATTATCAAAGATTGTGTAAAAGAGAAGGGCGCGACCGTGAGGTTACGCCCTTTTCGCAATAGGTAATCTTTACTCTTATAACTTACTTGTGTTATACTCCGCTGAAAGCACTGAACCCACCGTCAATGGGGAGCAATGCGCCCGTCACGAAGCTGGCGGCATCGCTGCACAGGAACTGTACGGCGCCATTCAGTTCGTTGATATCGCCGAAGCGTTTCATCGGAGTCTTGGCAAGTACTTTCTTGCTGCGGTCGGTCAGTGAGCCGTCGGGGTTGATGAGCACGGCACGATTTTGGTCGCCGATGAAGAAACCGGGGGCGATGGCGTTGACGCGGATGCCGTCACCGTACTTCAGTGCCAGTTCGCTGGCAAGCCATTGGGTGAAGTTGGCTACGGCTGTTTTGGCTGCCGAGTAGCCGGGTACGCGGGTGATGGCGCTGTAAGCAGCCATGGAAGATACATTGACGATGCAGCCTTTTCCCTGGCGTGCCATAACTTTGCTGAATACCAGTGAGGGGTAGACGGTTCCGTTCATGTTCAGGTTGGTCACTTTCTCCCAGCAGGAGATGTCCATGTCGTAGAAGTGCTGGTCGGGAGCCAGTGTAGCACCGGGCATATTGCCGCCGGCAATGTTGAGCAGGATGTCGATACGTCCCCAGCGGGCAACGATATCTTCCGCCAACTTCTCAAGGCTGGCAATGTCCAGCACATTACCTACAATGCCGATGACATCTTCACCGTAGGCTTTCAGTTCTTCCACACGTGCATCCAGTTGTTCCTTGCGGATATCTACTGCCACTACGCGGGCTCCTTGCTGCATGAAATTCTTGGCGATGCTTCCGCCTAATACGCCACCGGCACCTGTGATAACAGCCACTTTGCCGGCAATACTGAATTGTTCGTTCATAGTCTTTTATATTATAAGTTGTCTTTAGCAATGATTATTTAGGGGTCAACTCCTCAGGAATATTATTTCCCGTTCATCTCGTCCTGCACTACCGCCATCATGCCGTCTACCTGTGCCAGTGCCAGCATACGGCCGTGGAAGGAGTAGCCGGGATTGTAGCCCTTGTCTTCATCGCCCAGCATCATACGGCCGTGGTCTACGCGCATGGGCAGTCCGGGGTTCTCTTTCTCGAAGATGCGTATCAGGTCGATGAGGTGTCCGCGCCCTTGCAGGTGGGAGCTTTCTATGAAGTTGCCTCCGGGCATGGCTGCCGTACTGCGCAGATGGACGAAATGGGTGCGGCGGGCAAACCTCCTGGCCAGTTCGCGGGTATCGTTATGCTCGCCGGCGCTGAGGGAACCGGCACAGAAGGTCAGTCCGTTGTGCGGATTGTCTACCGCGTTCAGGAACCAGTCGATATCGGCCTCATCGGTCACGATACGCGGCAAGCCCAGTACCTGGAAGGGAGGATCGTCGGGATGCACGCACATATTCATGCCGTATTCCTCGCACACGGGCATGATGGCGGAGAGGAAGTAACGCATATTCTCGCGCAGGGCATCACGGTCAATGTCTTTGTAGAGTGCCAGCAGGCTCTTGAACTTGTTCACCGGTTCCTTGTCTCCTTCTGTGATGTTGCCGTTGACGAAGCCTTGCGTCTTTACGATGATGGTGTCCACGAGGTCGTGCTTCTCGGCTTCGGTAATCGTCTTGTCCAGTTCGGCCACCTTTGCCAATTCTTCGGAAGAGTAGTCTTTCTCGGCTCCCTCGCGTTGCAGAATGCGGAGGTCGAAATAAGCAAAGCGAATGCGGTCGAAGTAAAGCGATGAAGTGCCGTCCGCCCAGGGATGCTGCAAGTCGGTACGTATCCAGTCGATGACCGGCATGAAGTTGTAGCAGATGGTATGTACCCCGCACTTGCCCAGGTTGGCAAGGCTCTGCTTGTAGTTCTCTATCAGTTGGTCGCGCTCCGGGCCGGCATATTTGATGGCCTCACACACGGGCAGGCTTTCTACCACCGACCACCGCAGGCCATACGACTCAATGTACTGCTTCAAGTCATTGATGGCCTCTACCGTCCACACTTCACCATTGGGCACATCGTGCAGGGCGGTGACGATGCCTTCCACTCCTATCTGCCGGAGCATATCCAGCGTTATTTTATCCTTCTTACCGAACCAACGCCAAGTCTTTTCCATACTGTTCTGATATTTTGTTTGTTATTTATCGAGTTCCGGGTACAAAGTTACGCATTAGAATCATTGCTGTATATGTGTATCTTTGCAAAAACTATGCGGATTCTTGCGTATGATAGTGCGTTTTACGTTCTCTTTGGTTACATTTGCATACGAACTGAATATTAGGAGTCTATGCGGCAGATCATAAACGAGAAGTTGCCGATATCGGAAGCTAACCCGATTAAGGCGCGGTATTACGACTATGAATGTTTCACCTATCCGTGGCACTTTCATAGCCAGTACGAGATTATTTATATGAAGGAGGGCTTCGGACGTTGCTTTGTAGGCGATTGCATCGAAGAGTTCTCTGCGGGCGACTTGATTCTGTTCGGAACAAACCTGCCACACTATATGCGGAGCGATGATACCTTCTGCAACGGGCAGTCCGAACTGCGTACGAAGGGCACTATCATCCAGTTCGAGCAAAACTTTATGGAATACTCCATCGAACATTATCCGCAGTTCCATCAGATAAGAACTTTACTGGAGGAAGCTGAAAGGGGCATCCGCTTTCCGAAACAGGACGACACCCGACTGGGTGAAGCGGCCTACGGTTTTCCCGCGTTGAAAGGCTTCAACCAGATTACCCAACTGCTGGATTTATTGCAGGAGATGGCGAATGCGCCTTCGAGAAAGGTACTGGCAAGCCCGCATTACAGCGAGAAGTTTCCCGCTATGGGCGACAAGCGGATTGATAAAATCATCTCCTTTATTAATAGCAACTACACCCGCAAGCTGCGGTTGGACGAGATTGCAGAGAAGGCGAATATGAACTCCACCGCCTTCTGCCGCTACTTCAAAGAAAACACCGGAAAAACGCTGCTGCAATATGTGATGGAGATGCGTGTGGGATATGCCTGCAAGTTGTTGGCGGTGGGAAATATGGATATATCACAGATCGCCCTGGAGTGTGGCTTCGACTCCATCACCCACTTCAACCGCACCTTCAAGCAATGGACACAGCTTACTCCTACTCAGTATCGGAACAATATGTTTTGAAGTAACTCTAAGCCGGGGTGATACTTTGCTGCAATACCAGCAGGCTCTCCGGCCCCATATTGAACAGCAGGTCGATGATGCTGAGATTAGGCAGAAAGCCGAGTCTCTCCTGGAACACCTGGTAGTAGGGTTGCGGCACGAACTCCGTATCTTCCAGGCGGAAGTCTTTCTTGGGATGGATGCGCTCGCGGAAGTCCGCTTCATCCGCAGTGAATGCCGTGCGATATTCGGCAGTGCACTCCATATCGGGCTGTATATCTATCAGCGAGCAGACGAGACGGCACAATTCTTCGTTGAAATCGACCAAAAACTCGTATTTCTGTTCGTAGAAAGGGCGGAAGTCATCTTTGTAATATTCAAAGAAAGGGGTATGGTTATAAGCAGATTCAATGGCATTCCAGTGCAGGTGCCGCCAGTTGCCATGGTCGGATATGCGGATGTCGCGCATCGGGCATTTCAGGGAATCGGGCTTGACGGTGGGAATGGAGAGAGCCAACTCGCCGTCCGGCGCAGCAATGGTACAGCGGTTGCGGTAAGTTTGCTTCATGTAATGGTCGTGTTGCTCGATGAACACTTTGTCATAAGCCAATAGTTTCGTGTAATATTCTACGGGCGCCAGATAGGCGGAAGAAAGGAATGCTGTTTTCATTTACTATCTTATTATTTAATCCCTTACCTGACCAGCGTCCACATTCTGTCCCAGCGATAACCGCTGAAAATCCCTGTCCCCCTCTCTTTGGAGAACCATATCACCGTTGCCTTGCCGATGACATGGTCTTGGGGGACAAAACCGAAAAGGCGGGAATCGGAAAGATTGATGGAGTTATTGGCACCTACCCAATAGTAGTCTTTGGTGAAATAACAGTGCTGCACGGGCTTGCCTTCCACATAAAGGGTATCGTTCTTGATTTCGGCCTGCTTATTCTCGTGCAATACCAGCGTGTTCCGCAGCAACGTCCTGTTCCAGGGATAGACACGCACCGCTTTCCCTTTACGGGGAACAACCAGCGGCTTCAGCGCCTCTATGGAGTCTTCCTTAGCAAGAGGCTCTATCCAGCAATGTCCATTCATGGCCTGCTCCAGCAGATAGTATTCGTAACGGCTGAAACTGCGTACATTCTTCACGGAGTCTTGCCCCAGCAACCTGTTGGGACTGATGGAAAGGATAGACAGCAAAGAATCCAACTGATTCTCCTTCTGCTTGGGATAGGAATAGAGAAACTTCTGGTCGGGCGCATTCTTCTCGGAAGGGACGACGGAGAAAAGCGAGTCTATTAATAAGGTATCTCCCGGAGTGCCGATGCAACGGCTGATGAAAACTTCCCGCCGGTCGATGGTCGGTTCCGATAGATTGGCAGGGTTATTGAACACCAGGATATCGTCTTTTTGCACCGGGCTGTCTGCCCAGCGGTGATATCCCCACAGCTTCATGAAGGGCAAGCGCAGCCCATAACTCCATTTGTTTACAAGGATGCGCTCGCCACAATATAGCGAATTCTCCATGCCGGAAGAGGGAATGAGATAGGTAGTCGCAACGCAACCTCGAAGCAATACCACAGCGAGTATCACTCCGCCTATTGCACTTGCTGTCTTCCACCTTCTCTTCATCCGGCTACCGATTGTTTAATGAACCCACTTGAAGATACGGTTCCAACGAATCTTGCCGTCGAACCAACCACGGTCTTTATCGAGTGACAACCATACTACGATAGGCTTGCCCACCACATGGTCTTCGGGCACAAAGCCCCAGTATCGCGAGTCGGCGGAGTTGTCGCGGTTATCACCCATCATCCAGTAATAGTCCATCTTGAAGGTATAGGAGTCGGCCTTTTCACCGTTGATGTAGATGCCGTCGGATTTCTGTTCCAATTTGTTTCCTTCGTATGCCACGATGCAACGTTCGTAGATAGGCAGATTATCCGGAGTCAGACGGATGGTAGCGCCTTTAGCAGGAATCCAGATAGGGCCGTAGTTGTTACGGTTCCACTTGGTATAAAGGTTCAGCGGATACATAGATCCTGAGAACTCACCCGGTTCCACGACGATGCGGCTCACCAGCTTCTTATTGCCGGAGAGCGTTTCGTACATCTTCTTGGTGAGTGGAAGGTGATAGACCGGAGTCAGTCTGCCTTGGGCATCGCGCAGGTCCAGCCCCATTTCGATGAGATTCTCTTCCCAGCCCAGGCCGTCGGTCATCAGTGTCTGGTCGTCCTTGCTGATGCCCAGTTCGCGGAACATATCTTCAGTGATGTACGGGCCTGTGGTTTGTACGAAGTAGTTGAACTGCATTTCTTCGGGGTTCTCAAGGGCTTTGCCGTCGATGTAGACTTGTCCTTCTTTGATTTGCAGCGTGTCGCCCGGCAGACCGATGCAACGCTTCACATAATTCTCGCGACGGTCTACGGGACGCGTTACGACCTCGCCGTACATCCTGGGATTGGAACGGATCAGGTTGCGTCCGGCACCATAGTACAGGTCGTATACGGCGCGTTGCTGTTCGCGGGTCAGGCTGTCCATGTTCACCTTATTGGGATACATGCGCTTTCCTTCATCGTAGGCAAGGCTATAAAAGTCTGTCTGCTGGAAGTTGGTGGCTACCGTATCGCCGGCAGGGAAGTTGAACACCACGATATCATTCCGTTTCACCTTGCCGAAGCCCGGCACACGCTTGTATTTCCATTGAGGCCATTCGATGTACGATTTAGTATTGAATACCGGCAACGTATGTTGTGCCAACGGCATGGAAAGCGGCGTATTCGGCACACGCGGGCCATAGCTCATCTTGCTGACGTAAAGGAAATCGCCTACCAACAGCGACTTTTCCAACGAAGAAGAGGGTATCTGGTAGTTCTGGAATACGTAGATATTCACGAAGTAGACCGCCACCAGTGCAAAGACAATGGCATCTACCCAACTCATGATACTGCGTACGGCAGGATTCTCCGATTTCTTCCAAAAGCCCCAAGGGACCTTCTTGCTGATATAGATATCGAAGATAAAGGGTACTACGATCAGTCCCCACCAGCTTTTCACCCACACAAGGAAGGCCAGGTAAAGCAGGGTGACGATACCAAACTTAATCCATTGGGCACTTGTTGCTTTTCTCATAATGCTATGTATTGTTTATTTATAGGGGATAGCTTTTATTTCAGGAACGGGAACAGATCTTCCATTCCCAACATTCCTTCATGCAGGGCTGTATATTCTGCTGCCAGCACAGCTCCCAGCGCAAAGCCCTTCCGGTTCTTGGCATCGTGGATGATGGAGATGCTGTCGGCTTCGGAGTCGTAGCGGATGCAATGAATGCCCGGGACTTCTCCCTCGCGAATGGAACTGATAGGCAGTTCGTTTGCCGCACATTCGGTTGTGCCGGAGACGCTGCCGTCCGGTGCCCGGAAAGTTCCTTCCACCCACTTGTCCTTGCGGTCGATGTTCTCCAGAATGCTTTCGGCAAGGGTGATAGCTGTGCCGCTCGGTGCATCCAGCTTATGGATATGGTGCGTTTCGCTCATCGTCACATCATAAGCGGGAAACTGGTTCATAATCTTTGCGAGGTATTTATTGACCGCCGAAAAGATAGTCACTCCCAAGCTGAAGTTAGAAGACCAGAACAAGGTTTTACCCCCTTCGGTACAGAGTTTCTTCACCTCGTCTCCATGTTCCGCCAACCACCCCGTGCTGCCCGAAACGAGCTTCACGCCGGCAGCGAAAGCTTTCATGTAATTGTGGTATGCAACCGTGGGATTGGTAAACTCTATGGCAACATCGGCACTCTTGAAGGCAGCCGATTCAAAGTCTTCCTGGTTATTAACGTCGATGATGCTGACGATTTCGTGTCCGCGGTCAAGGGCAATCTTCTCTATTTCCTTGCCCATTTTGCCGTAGCCGATTAATGCGATTTTCATTGTTTCTATCTATTATATTCAGTTTATCAACAAACTATAGGACGCAAAGATAAGATTTTTCTTACATTTGCGCCCTACATTAACGTCTTGTTAACAATGGAACAATTACTGCATTACGTTTGGAAGCATAAGATATTCCCTTTACAGATGCTCCAAACCACTTCCGGACAACCGGTCGAAGTGATAGATCCCGGTTTGCCGAATACCAATGCAGGCCCCGACTTCTTTAACGCCAAGCTCAAAATAGACGGTACGCTCTGGGTGGGCAACGTCGAGATACATACGCAGGCATCGGACTGGCTGAGCCACGGACACGACCGTGACCGCGCTTACGATACGGTGATTCTGCACGTGGTGGAGGAATCGAATTGCGATGTCTACCGCACCAACGGGGAGCTCGTCCCCCAAGTAGTACTCCCCTGCCCCGAAGCTGTCCGCCGCCGTTACGATGAATTGCGGCAGACGGAGATTTATCCGCCCTGCTATTCTATCCTCGGTTCCCTGCCCAAACTGACGGTTCATTCCTGGCTGTCCGCCTTGCAGGTGGAGCGCTTCGAGCAGAAAGCCCGCGCCATCTCCCAACGACTGGAACGCTGTAACCACCACTGGGAAGATGTATTCTTCATCACCCTTGCCCGCAACTTCGGCTTCGGGCTGAATGGCGATGCCTTCGAGGCATGGGCAAACCGCCTGCCGTTCCGCGCGGTAGACAAACATCGGGATAACCTCTTGCAGGTAGAGGCTTTCTTCCTGGGACAGGCAGGTCTGCTGCAAGAAGAGCTGCCGGAAGCGGATGAATACTACCTGAAACTGCAAAAAGAGTTCTGTTACCTGCAACATAAGTTCGAGTTGCCCGCACCCATGTCTGCCGAGCAATGGCGGTTCCTGCGCCTGCGCCCCGGCAATTTCCCGCACGTACGCCTGGCACAGCTTGCCAATCTGTATCATAAGGAGCAGTCTCTCTTCTCCCGAATCATGGAGGCAGAAACGTTGGACGCAGTGAAGAAGATACTTACTACCAAGACTTCGGAGTATTGGGAAGAGCACTTCAACTTCAAGAAGACCTCGCCCCGACAGGAGAGACGGACGGGAGAGAGCGCCCTGAACCTGATTGTCATCAATACCGTCATCCCCTTCCTCTATGCTTACGGGCTGCATAAAGCCGATGAAACGCTTTGCGACCGTGCTACCCGGTTCCTCGAATCGCTCAAGGCTGAAAACAACCACATCACCCGCCTGTGGGATGGTGCCGGACTGCCGGTATCTACCGCCGCCGATTCGCAAGCCTTGATTCAGTTGCAGAAAGAATATTGCAATAAAAAGGATTGCCTGCGTTGCCGGTTCGGCTATGAGTACTTGAGGCATAAGTAACAGGTACTTGCACTAAATTATGTTTCTTTTTTGTTTAGAGTACGCAGAAAGACGTATCTTTGCAATAAGCTAAACATAAAGCTGCTTTAGACAGCAGGGTAAACAATGTAAAAAACAGATGATGAAGGAAAAGAAATACGGCATTGGGTTGGATATGCTACCGTTCGTTATGAAAGAATTGGTAATGATGGTAATGATGAAAAAAGCATTATCATTGGGTGATGCCCTTTATTATATCTATTCTTCAAAGCTATATGAAACATTACTTAAAGAAGAAGCTAAGGCTTGGTATTTAAGTACATTATCACTTTATGATTTGCTGGAGAAAGAAAAAGCAGAAGAAAGGAAACAGGATAAAGATACCTCGAAAGTGTTACTGTTCAAAATGTTCTGCATCGAAAACTATAGGGCGAAAGAAGGACTCTCTGCAAAAGAAGTGTTATCCCTTTTCTCTGAATACGATATTTTTGCTTTCTTAAAAGAAACTTTCGAGATGCTTCATACGCAAGAGAAAGATTATATATTGGACTCCATAGCAATCTACATTAAAAATAAAAAAGAAAGGAAATGAGGGTATATCATGGCTCAACAGTAACGGTAAAGAATCCGAACCTTACAAAAGGGCGGGAAACGACTGATTTCGGCAAAGGCTTTTATACAACAACAGACTTTAAGCAAGCAGAAAAATGGGCTAATCTGAAAAGAGTACGTGAAGGAAGGGCTAAAGCCATTGTTTCCACTTACGAAATACCGGATGACACCTTAAATAGAGATTATCATATTCTCCGTTTCTCGGGTGCAACCAAAGAATGGCTGGACTTTGTGGTTGCCAACCGTAGAAGGCAGAATACTGAAAAATACGACCTTATAATGGGACCGGTTGCCAACGACCAGTTGTATGCCACTATCAGGCTCTATGAGCAAGGCGTAATAACTGCAAATGCAGCCATAGAAATGCTAAAGACGCATAAATTATTCGATCAACTCTCATTTCATGTTCCTAAAACAATCGCTTTGTTGAAGTTTGTAGAGGCTAAAGAAGTGTGAGAAACAGAAGGTATAATAAGGAAGTAACAACTTCTTGCTTGTATATTAGTAAGATATTGTATATTTGCCCGCAGAACAATAGTTAGCGCATTATGAAGGCAATTCTCTACGTTTTTTGTCTGTTTACGGCACTCATGCTGACCACTTTCAGCAGCAGGGCAGCCGGGGAGGAAGATTTCAAGGAATTTCTCCAGAAATTCACATCCAGTGCTTCGTTCCAGTATTCCCGCGTCAAGTTCCCGTTGAAATCGCCCATCGCCCTGTTGCAAGATGACGGGGAGACGGAGCAGACTTTCCCCTTCACCCGCGAGAAATGGGCTTTACTGGATGGAGAGACATTGAAAGAGGGTCGCACCACCGAAGAAGAAGGCGGTGTATACATCTCCCGCTTCACTGTCAACGAGCCTGCCCACAAAGAATTTGAAGCCGGATATGAAGAGTCGGAACCTTCCCTGCGCATTGTTTTTGAACTGGAAGACGGCAAGTGGTACGTCACCGATTGCTATAATGACTGGTATAACTTCGACCTGCCCATCAGCGAACTGGAAGAAACAATTCATACGGTGCAAGAGGAGAACAAAGCCTTTGAAGAACTGCACCCGTAGTTCTTCAAAGGCTTACTTCATATAAGACAAGTACTATCCTGATTCTTATATCGGATTCACGTTATTATAAAGAGCCGAGCAGATTGCTGACAGCTGCCTGATAGTTTGCCAGCCTGCTTGTCTTATGAATAATCTTCTTCGCTTTCCTGTCGCCTTCCGGCAACAGATATTCCCAAAAGCTTTTCATCTTCATCAGTAGTTGCGTCTCTCCGCCTTGCAGCAATTCCTCGTATTTGCCGAACACTTCTGAATGCAACTGACTTACTTTTCGCGCCATTTCATCGGAAGAAAGCGGCTTTCCCTGCCGATACTCTACCGCCAAGGCAGGATTGGCAAGCAACCCGCGACCGATGACGACACCCGCCAACCGGGGGAATCGTGCTGTGATGGAACGGATATCTTCCGTTGTATGCAAGTCGCCGTTGTAGAGCAGCGGTTTGTTGCATCCTTCGTAGAAGGCTTCAAAACCATTCAAGTCCACTTCTCCTTTGTATTGCTGCTTCCCAAGGCGGGGATGGAGGATGATATGCGACAGAGGCAGTTCGTTGAACAGAGGCAGCAATGCCAGGCACTCTTCTGCATCGTCCCATCCCAATCTCAACTTAACGGAGAAACGAATGTCGGGATACTTCCCGATGGCGGCCGTGAGCAGAGTTTTTACCTCTTCGGGATAAGGCAGTATGCCGGCGCCATTGTGCCGCTTTGCCAGCATGGGGAAGGGACATCCCAAGTTTATATCTACTTCTTTATACTCTTTCTCGATGAAAAGGGACATTATTTGTTCCAACTTGTCCGCATCCGGAGCAATGAGTTGCGGTATCAGGTGTAAGTCCCGATTATTGTCCGGTTCAATGTCACGAACATCTCTCCGCCGGATTTCTCCGCGCTCTATACGCACAAAAGGGGAGTAATAAGTCTCGATGCCGCCAAAGATGCGGGCATGCGCCTGCCGGTAGATAGCGTCGGTATATCCTTGCAGCGGGGCGAAGTGTATCATTGTATTCTCATTCATGCTTGCAAAGATACGGATTTTATAAACATATTTTGTGCAAGGTTTCTTATTTATCCGGCAGTTTTTGCAACTATATCAGTTGAAGAGGCTATCTTTGCAGGTAAATCAATGCACCAACACCCATGAAAGACCTTTTATCTATTGTGTCTCATTTTCAAACGAAGGGAACAGTCTGCGAAATCAAGCCTTTAGGCACCGGACTGATAAACGACACATACAAAGTAACGACCATCGAGGCTGATGCGCCCGATTACGTACTGCAACGCATTAACCATGCCATCTTCCAGAACGTGGAGATGTTGCAGGCCAACATCGAAACTGTGACCCGCCACATCCGCAAGAAACTGGAAGAACGGGGAGAAGCCGATGTAGAACGCAAAGTGCTCCACTTCGTGCCTACCGCCGACAATGGCAAGACCTACTGGTATGACGGCGAAAGCTACTGGCGCGTCATGGTATTCATCCCTCGTGCCAGAACCTACGAGACGGTGAATCCCGAATACTCCTATTATGCCGGCGCCGCCTTCGGTAACTTCCAGGCCATGCTTGCCGACATCCCCGATACGCTGGGCGAAACCATCCCCGATTTCCACAACATGGAGTTCCGCTTGAAGCAACTGCGCGACGCCGTGGCCGCCAATGCTGCCGGACGTGTGAAAGAAGTGCAGTACTTCCTCGACGAAATAGAGAAACGTGCCGCCGAGATGTGCAAGGCGGAACGCCTGCACCGTGAAGGCAAACTGCCGAAACGCGTATGCCACTGCGATACAAAAGTGAACAACATGATGTTTGACGAAGACGGCAACGTGCTTTGCGTCATCGACCTCGACACCGTGATGCCCAGCTTCATCTTCTCCGACTACGGCGACTTCCTGCGCTCCGGCGCCAACACCGGACTCGAAGACGACAAGAACCCGGACAACGTAAATTTCAATATGGAGATATTCAAAGCTTTCACCAAAGGTTACCTGGAGTCTGCCCGCTCCTTCCTGCTGCCGATAGAAATCGAGAACCTGCCCTACGCGGCTGCCCTCTTCCCCTATATGCAGTGCGTGCGCTTCCTGGCAGACTACATCAACGGTGATACTTATTATAAAATTCAATATCCGGAACACAACCTCGTGCGCACCAAAGCACAGTTCAAACTGCTGCAAAGTGTAGAGAAACATACCCCGGAGATGCAAGAATTCATTAAATCATGCATTTAAGAAAGTATATAATGATGATGGCGGCGGTTCTTTGCGCCCTGCCAATGTCTGCAACCAATCCCCAAAACAACAAAATGAAAGAATTGAATGTAAAGAAAGTAAGTGCGGCAAACATCCCGGTAGAATCGGTTCCCGCCTTGCTCGACGAAGAAAAAGTAGCTTTCCAGCCGGTGAATACGGTGAACTGGGAAGCATTCCCTTACCGCCCCGACGTAGAGTTCCGCATTGCCCATACGGAAGATGCCATCTTGCTGCACTTCAAGGTAAAAGAAGCCAGTGTGCGCGCCGTAGCCGGCAAGGACAACGGTTCGGTGTGGGAAGATGCCTGCGTGGAGTTCTTCTCCGTGCCCGCCGCAGACGGAGTATATTATAATGTGGAGTGCAACTGTGCCGGCACACTGCTCATCGGCGCCGGCACCGGACGTGCCGACCGCCAACGCGCCCCGCAGGAAGTGCTCGACAAAGTGCAACGCTGGGCATCCCTGGGACGCGAAGCATTCGACGAAAGAGTAGGCGAACGCAGTTGGGAGGTAGCTCTCATCATCCCTTATTCCGCCTTTTTCCTGCACCACATCACTTCGCTGGACGGCAAAACGATTCGTGCCAACTTCTATAAGTGCGGTGACAAGCTCCAGACTCCCCACTATCTTTCCTGGAATCCGATAGAACTGGAAAAGCCGAACTTCCATTGTCCGGAGTTCTTCGGTATGCTGAATTTCGAGTAAAACAAAGGCATCCAAAAAGGCAACGCCTACCCCCATCCACAACCTCTTCTGAAGGGGGTGTTTCTCCGGCACCGGGGAGCAAGGGGTTCGGCACCGGGGAACGACCCCTCCGACACCGGGGAACCCTGCCTTCCCCGGTGCCGAAAAAACAGGGGAAGAAGAATTCAGCGATAAATCAGTGTCGACAGGTAGTCTTCGGCAAACATTTCGTTCGCCACTTCCAATAACATTTCAGGAGTAAGCTGTTCGATGCGCTGGAAGACGGCTTCGGAAGCCTCGTACTTATGGTAGTGGAGGAAAGTCTTGCCCATGCCCAGAGCATTGTTTTCGTTATTATCCGAGGCTACGCCGATTTGCCCTATCAGTTGCTTCTTGGCAGCAGCAAGCTGGGAGGGCGTCATGCGGAGGTCGCGCATTCGCTTCAGTTCCTTATACACCAGACGGGAGCAAAGGTCAATGTCATCGGGATCGCAGCCAAAGTAGATGCAGAAAATGCCGGTATCGGTGTAGGAAGTGAGATTGGACTCCACGTTGTACACCAGGCCCCGGCGCTCGCGCAGTGACACGTTCAGGCGGCTGTTCATGCCGGGACCACCCAGGATGTTGTTCAGCAGATAGAGCGCTGTGCGCTTTTCATCATAGGCATTGTAGCCACGCCCGCCAATCATTACATGAGCCTGGTGGGTATCTTTGGGCACCACCAGATGCTTGGGAGCGTAGAGAGGGGGCAGCGTGCGATGATTATCCACCGTAACAGCCGGAATATCACCCAACAGTTTCTCCGCCCAACGTACAATCTGCCGGAAATCGATATCGCCCAGCACAAAGAACACCATATTGCCGGGATGGTAAAAGCGTGAAGTGAATGCCGCGGCATCTTCGCTACGGAACATTTTCAACTGCTCGGGATTGCCCAGAATGTTACGCCCCAAGGGATGTCCCCGGAATATCAGG
The DNA here is from genome assembly GCA_030843315.1 of Bacteroidaceae bacterium. GTDB lineage: Bacteria > Bacteroidota > Bacteroidia > Bacteroidales > Bacteroidaceae > Bacteroides. The sequence goes on from JAUUPT010000034.1 coordinate 34,255, forward strand.
TCTTCAAAGTCGTCGAATATCAGTTCGGAGGGATTGTCCTCGTAGGACTGTATCTCGTCGATGATGACTTCCGTTTCTTTTTCAATTTCGCGCTGCGGAAAGGTGGAATGGAATACAATATCCGTCAGCAGTTCAAAAGCCCGGCCGAAGTGTTCGGTGAGGAAAGCGGAGTAGACCATGGTTTCTTCCTTATTGGTATAGGCGTTGAGGTCGCCCCCTACGTTCTCCATGCGGTTCAGGATGTGCCACGCCTTGCGCTTGGTGGTACCTTTAAAGACAAGATGCTCCACAAAGTGCGCCATACCTTGCTCATTTTCAAGTTCATCACGCGTACCGGCATCAATGGCAAATCCACAATAAGCCACTTTGGTGGGCGATGGTTGGTGAATAATGCGCAGTCCGTTCGGCAAAGTATACTGATTGCAATCGGATGGTAATTCCTCTAATCTCTTCATTCTTACGTTTCAAACTATTAGTGGGCGCAAAAATACAATAAAACTTATTGCCATTTATGGAAAATTGCAGATATTTGCAGATACTAATCACATTAACGCATTGATATAATGATTGAATCCATTCAAGAGCTTTTGCAGAAAGAAGCACAAGCCGTACTGAACATCCCCGTAACGGACGCTTATGAAAAAGCCGTAGAGCTTATCGTAGAGCAAGTGCACCGCAAAAGAGGCAAACTGGTGACTTCCGGCATGGGTAAGGCAGGACAGATAGCCATGAATATCGCTACCACCTTCTGCTCCACCGGCATCCCTTCCGTCTTTCTGCATCCCAGCGAAGCACAACACGGCGATCTCGGCATCCTTCAGGAGAACGATTTATTATTGCTTATCTCCAACTCGGGCAAGACTCGCGAGATTGTGGAACTGACCCGATTGGCACATAATCTGAACCCTGAGCTGAAGTTTATTGTTATAACGGGGAATCCGGACAGTCCCCTGGCGTGCGAATCCAATGTGTGCCTCAGCACCGGCAAGCCCCAGGAAGTCTGTGCACTGGGCATGACGCCCACCACCTCTACCACCGCCATGACCGTCATCGGCGATATCCTGGTGGTGCAAACCATGAAACAAACCGGATTTACTATTGAAGACTACTCCAAGCGTCACCACGGTGGTTACCTCGGAGAAAAATCAAGATCATTATGCGAAAAGTAATCGGCATCGGAGAAACTATACTGGACATCATCTTCCGCGACGGGCAACCCACGGCTGCCGTACCGGGCGGATCGGTATTCAACGGCATTGTCTCGCTGGGACGTGCGGGTGTTCCCATCTGTTTCATCAGCGAAACGGGCAACGACCACGTGGGCAATATCATCCTCAACTTCATGCGGGACAACAACATCTCTACCGAGCATGTCAATGTCTTCCCCGACGGGAAGTCGCCCGTATCGCTTGCCTTCCTCAACGACCGGAGCGACGCGGAATACATCTTCTATAAAGACTATCCCAAGCAACGACTGGACATCGACTACCCCAAACTGGAAGAGGACGATATTGTAATCGTTGGCTCCTACTACGCCCTGAATCCTGTGCTGCGCGACAAAGTGCTGGAACTGCTGGACCAGGCGCGTGAGAAGAAGGCGATTGTGTATTACGACCCCAATTTCCGCTCTTCGCACAAGGAAGAAGCCATCAGGCTGGCTCCCACCATCATCGAGAACCTGGAATATGCCGACATCGTGCGCGGTTCGCAAGAAGACTTTTTCTATATGTACAACTTGCAGGATGCCGACAAAATATATAAAGATAAAATCAAATTCTATTGCTCCAACTTCCTTTGTACAGCAGGTGCCGAGGAGATTTCACTACGCACCGCCACCCTCTCCAAAGAGTACCCCATCCCACCGCTCGAAGCAGTGAGCACCATCGGTGCAGGCGACAACTTCAATGCCGGCATTATCTACGGTTTATTAAAATACGACGTACGCCACGAAGACCTGAATACGATGGACGAGGCTATGTGGGACAAGGTTATCCGTTGTGGCATGATGTTCGCAGCCGAGGTATGCAAGAGCTTTAATAATTCAGTTTCAAGGGAGTTTGCAGAAAAATTAAACTTAGAAAAAGAAATATAAAACCTTCGTGCCTGCGGTATGCTCTGTAATGAAAAACCATATATTTGTGAGTAACGACATTAGAGAGTTTACGAATTATGCACAAAAATCTGTTGAACTTACTTGCTTTGGTAGTGCTGCTTCCTTCGTGTAGCGGCACCACCCCCCGCATATCCGTTGTGTGTGAAGAAAACAACGTGGGCAATTGCATTGTAAAATGGGAAATGGCTCCACTCCTCAAAGGGAATGTGAAAGTATACGCTTCAACAAACCCGGACCTCATCCCCGAAGATGTACCCGTAGCATTGGCAAACATCGCAGACCAACGGATGACGATTATCACCAACGACCCCACCCAGCGCTATTACTATACCCTTGTCTTCGGCGACAAATACCGCGTGAAGGTGGCTACCCGCAACATCAATATCCCCGGCATACAAAACTTCCGCGACTTGGGCGGATACCCTTCTTACTCGGATAAGAAGCTGGTACGGTGGGGTATGCTGTATCGCTCGGCCGAAATAGACAGTCTGGAGTGGTCGTCGCGCAGGGAGCTCAAAAACATCGGTATCAAAACAATTATAGACTTACGCTCCACGGTTGAAACAAACAGGCAGCATCCGCTGCAACAAGAATTCAACACCGTTCACATCCCCATCAGAACCGGCGATATGGAAGAGATTCTGAAAGGCATTCAGGAACAGAAAATCAAGAGCGATACCGTATACCGGATGGTGGAGCGGATGAACCGCGAACTCATAAACAACTATACCAAGGAGTATCGCCAGATATTTGATATCCTGCTCGATAAGAACAACTATCCCGTAGTGATACACTGTTCTTCCGGCAAAGGACGTACGGGCATCGTGTCGGCGCTGATACTTGCCGCCCTCGGTGTAAACGCGGACATCATCATGGAAGACTACCGCCTCAGCAACGACTACTTCAATATCCCGACAGCATCCAAATATGCTTACCAGCTTCCGACACGCTCGCAAGAGGCTATCACCACCATATTTTCTGCCCGCGAAGACTTCTTGAACGCCGCCAAAGAGGAAGCCGAGCGCAAATATGGAGACATAGGTACCTATCTGGAAAAAGGAATCGGGCTGACAAAAGAAGAAATTAAAACGCTCCGAAGTATCTTGTTGAGTGATTAATAGTTAGTGATTAATGATGAATGATGAGCGATTAATGAGTTGTTTTGATAAATATTGCACTCAAACAGCAACAAATCATTCATCATTAATCACTAATCACCAAATTATCACTATCTTTGCGCCCGAATTATTAAGATATACAAAGATTTAATGAAGACATTTGAAGAGCTCGGTGTGTCGGCGGAGATACGCCGTGCCATTGAAGAGATGGGATTTGCGTGTCCCATGCCGGTACAGGAAGAAGTAATTCCCTACCTTTTAGGAGAAAATAATGATGTAGTAGCCCTTGCACAAACAGGAACAGGAAAGACCGCAGCGTTCGGTCTGCCGCTTATACAGAAGATTAACGTTAACAACAGAATTCCCCAATCACTTATTCTTTGCCCTACCCGCGAACTTTGTTTGCAGATAGCAGGCGACCTGAACGATTATTCCAAATACATCGATGGCTTGCGGGTATTGCCCGTATACGGCGGCTCGTCCATCGAAAGTCAGATACGCGCCCTGAAACGGGGCGTGCACATCATCGTAGCCACTCCGGGACGATTGCTGGACTTGATGGAGCGCAAGACCGTATCCCTCACCACCATCCAGAACGTCGTGATGGACGAAGCGGATGAAATGCTGAACATGGGATTTACGGACAGCATCAACGCCATCCTGGCCGACGTGCCGCAGGAGCGTAACACCTTGCTCTTCTCCGCCACTATGAGCCCGGAGATTGCACGTATATCCAAGAAGTACTTGCGCAATGCCAAGGAAATCACCATCGGACGCAAGAACGAAAGCACCAACAACGTACAGCATGTGGCGTTCACCGTCCATGCCAAAGACAAATATGCCGCGCTGAAGCGCATCGTGGATCACAACCCGCAGATATACGGCATCATCTTCTGCCGCACCCGTAAGGAGACACAGGAAATAGCCGACAAGCTGATGCAGGAAGGCTACAACGCCGACTCCCTGCATGGCGAACTGAGCCAGGCACAACGCGACACCGTGATGCAGAAGTTCCGCATCCGCAACCTGCAACTGCTCGTTGCTACGGACGTTGCCGCCCGCGGACTGGATGTAGATGACCTGACACACGTCATCAACTACGGCCTGCCCGATGATACCGAAAGTTATACCCACCGCAGCGGCCGTACGGGACGTGCCGGAAAGACCGGAACTTCCATCGCCATCATCAACCTGCGCGAGAAGGGTAAGATGCGCGAAATAGAGCGCATGATCGGCAAGAAGTTCATCGCCGGAGAAATGCCTACGGGCAAGCAAATCTGCGAGAAGCAGTTGCTCAAAGTAATCGACGAACTGGAAAAGGTAAAAGTAAACGAGGATGAGATAGCCGACTTCATGCCGGACATCTACCGCAAACTGGACTGGCTGAGCAAGGAAGACTTGATAAAGCGCATGGTTTCCCATGAGTTCAACCGCTTCCTGGATTACTACCGCAACCGCGAAGAGATAGAAATAGCCACCACCGCCGACCGTGGCGACCGCGCCGGACGTACCGGCGAACGTGGAGAACGTGGCGGACGCTCCGAAGGTGCCCGTCAAGCAGCACCGGGCTACACCCGCCTGTTCATCAACCTGGGCAAGATGGATAACTTCTTCCCCAGCGAACTGATCGGTCTCCTGAACGGTAACACCCGCGGACGCGTTGAACTGGGGCGCATCGACCTGATGCCGAAATTCTCTTTCTTCGAAGTAGAAGAGAAAGAAGCCGGCAACGTAGTGAAAGCACTGAACCGTGCCAGCTGGAACGGACGCAAGGTTTCTGTAGAAATAGCCGGAGAAGAAGGCAAGGACGCCCCTAAGGGCAGACGCAAAACCGAAGGTGGCGGCTACGGAAGAAAAGACTTCGACGGCAAGAAGCGCAGCTACAAGGACGACAAGCGCAGCGATGCTCCCGCCCGCCGCAACGACAAGCCCGAAAGCGCAGCAAGCGACAAGAAAAAGAGCAAACCCAGTCGCGAAGAACGTGGCTACACCAGCGCCCGCGGCAAGAAAGACGACTGGAAGCAATTCTTCCAGGGAGAGAAAAGCGACTTCCGCGATGCCGAACCGGACTTCAGCGAAGAAGGCTGGGCAAGGCGGACGAAGAAGAAATAACACTCTATTGAAGCAATTCGACTAAAGTATATTAATTGAAATGTACTAATTGGAGTATCTCAATTCCCCTCCTCCCGGGAGGAGGGGTGCCCAAAGGGCGGGGTGGTAGGAGAAACACATCAAAAAACAAAGCCTATGCAAACCCTCATGAACAAGTCCGAACTTATCGGCCTAAGGAAAGAACTCCGCAACCATTCCACCCTTGCCGAAGCAACCCTTTGGAAAATGTTGAAAGGAGCACAGATTGATAATTTAAAGTTCAGAAGGCAGCACAGTGTAGGTCCTTATATTCTTGATTTCTATTGCCCGCAGATAAAGCTGGCGATAGAACTTGATGGAGAAATACATAATAGGCAAGCAGATTATGATCAACAACGCACTTACTTTCTGAATAAAGTAAAAGGAATAGAAGTGTTGCGTTTTGAAAATAGAATGGCACTTGAGGAACCGGAACGAATTCTGAAGGAAATAGAGGAATATGCTTCCTCCTACCACCTCCCCCCTACGGGGTACTCCTCCTCCCAGGAGGAGGAGGAGAATTTGAGATAGTCCTGCTATATATAGTCTTTATATAAGATAGTCCTTCTATAATAGTCTTTATATAGGATAGTTCCTCTTAATACTTTAAGATACTTATATATACTGATAAGCAATGAACAAGATTAACGGTTTTCTGTATGGACTGCTTTCTTCCGCGAGCTTCGGGCTCATCCCGTTGTTCACGATTCCTGCCATGCGGCAGGGGATGGAATTCTGGTCTATCCTGCTTTACCGTTTCTTGTTTGCCATGCTGGCACTGGCGGGCATACTGTTGCTCGACAAACAGTCGTTCCGCATCCGGCGAAAAGAGATACTACCACTTTTACTATTAGCGGCGCTATATGATACTTCCGCCGTATTCCTCTTTTGGGGATATAAGTTCATGGCGAGCGGAGTGGCCACTACCATACACTTCATGTATCCGGTACTGACCACGCTCATCATGATGATATTCTTCCGTGAGAAGAAATCCCTCTGGCGGATGGGAGCCATTGCACTGGCGGTAAGCGGCGTATTCTTCCTCTCCCAGGGAGACACAACGGGAACGATAACAGGAACCGGAATATTCATCGTCTTGCTGTCCGCACTGGGCTACGCCCTTTACCTGGTCAGCGTCAGCCAAATGAAAAGACTGGAAATGAAGGGACTGAAAATGACCTTTTACGTCTTTCTCTTCGGTGGCATACTCCTCTTTATCGGCACACAAGTATCGGGCATCGGACTGCAAGCCATCCCCGACCGCATCACGCTGGGAAACCTGGTGATGCTTGCCTTAGTGCCTACCGTTATCTCCAATCTTGCCCTGGTGCGTGCCATCAAGAACATAGGCTCCACACTCACCTCTGTATTGGGAGCTATGGAGCCTGTAACTGCTGTCTGTGTAGGCATTCTCATCTTCGGAGAACCATTTACAAGCAGCATTGCCATAGGTATTATGCTGATTATATCGGCTGTGACTGTTATCATACTGAAGCGATAATTATCTGCTCCTTTCTCCGTAAACTGCAAATCAAAACTATTTATTACACACATAGGATAATCCGAGTATTTAGCCTTTCAATCTTCATCTTAACCCTAATTTATCCCTAATTTTAATTTTACTTTCTTAACTTTGCCTCCGGTTCCATCTTCAAGCAGAATTTTTAACTAAAACAACCGTTATGCAAACTATCAAGAAACTCCTTCTCAGCTTTGCCGCCCTCAGCGCCCTCAGCACCGCAGCACAGACTATAGACACAAGTCAGGCCTACGAAATCCATACCTTGAACGGGCTTGTTCTCGACAACCAGGAGAGTATGGACGCCGGCTCCAAGATATTCATCTCCAAGCGTACGCTCGGCAAAGAATCGCAGGTATGGCAATTACTGCCGGTAGAAAAAGACGTCTACTGCATCGTCAGCTCCCTCTCCCAGCAAGCCATCGACAATGACGGCAGTGGAGCCATCGAGAGTAGTGTCCTGCAATGGAGCAGCGACTTGAACAACCCCAACCAGCATTGGAAAGTAGAGCAACAAGCCAATGGGCACTATACTTTCACCAGCCTGGTAAGCGGCTACAACCTCGGTTTCCCCGACGCCGGACTGGTGGGCGAACCCGTTTTCCAGCTGAAACCGGATGCCAGCCAAACTAACCAGCAATGGGTGCTCGTGAAATCTTCCATCAAGGTAAAAGCCGAACCCTTAAAAACCAGCAGTAATAACGATTGGGAAAACCAAAACATCATCGGCATCAACAAAGAAGACGGACACGCAACATTCATCCCCTTCGCCAACATGGAAGAGATGAAAGCAGACCCCGCCTACCGCCGTCCGTGGAAGCGCACCCACTCCAGCCGCTACCTCCTGCTGAACGGCAACTGGAAATTTAACTGGGCAAAGCAACCCGAAGACCGCCCGAAGGACTTCTATAAAACAAATTATGATGTGTCCACCTGGGCCGAGATTCCCGTCCCCTCCAACTGGGAGATGCACGGCTACGGCACACCCATCTACACCAATATCACCTATCCCTTCCGCAACAACCCACCCTTCATCCAGGGCCAGCGCGGCTATACGATAGAGAAGGACGAGCCCAACGCCGTAGGTTCCTACCGCCACGAGTTCACCTTGCCTGCCGACTGGACGGATAAAGAAGTGTTCATCCACTTCGACGGCGTGTACAGCGCCATGTATCTATGGGTGAACGGAAAGAAAGTGGGCTACAGCCAGGGTGCCAACAACGATGCCCGCTTCAATATCACCCGTTACGTCCGCCCGGGCAAGAACCAACTCGCCGTAGAGGTGTATCGCTGGTCGGACGGCAGTTATCTGGAAGATCAGGATATGTTCCGCCTCAGCGGTATCCATCGCGACGTATATCTTGTGGCAACACCTAAAGTACAACTGCGCGACCTTCATCTGACTTCCGTCCTCAGTCCACGCTACGACGAAGCCGAACTGAACGTAAAGAGCAAAATCCGAAACCACGGTAAAACCCTCGCCAATGCTTCTGTCCGCATCTCCCTGCTCGATGAAACCGGACAGGAACTGCGTCAGTTCACCACTCCCACCGGCGGCGTGGCGGCAGGCAAGGAGATAACCGTAAACAGCCACGGCACCATTCGCGATCCCCACCTGTGGAGTGCCGAGATGCCCTACTTATATACTGTCAACGTGGAACTCCTCGACGAGCAGGGCCGTGTCACCGAAGCCACCACCCAGCAATACGGCTTCCGTCGTATCGAAATCCGCAACAACAAGGTTTATATCAACGGTATGCTCACCCTCTTCAAAGGTGCCAACCGCCACGACACTCACCCGCAATTTGGAAAAGCCGTCCCTGTGGAAAGCATGATCGAGGACATTCTCCTCTTCAAGCGTCACAACCTGAATACGGTCCGCACCAGCCACTACCCCAACGATCCCAAGATGTATGCCCTTTACGACTATTACGGACTCTACGTCATGGATGAAGCCGACCAGGAGTGCCATGGCAATATGTCGCTGACCAACAATCCTGCCTGGGAAGCTGCCTTCGTAGACCGTGCTGTCCGCATGGTAGAGCGGGACAAGAACCACCCGTCCGTCATCTTCTGGTCACTGGGTAACGAGTCCGGCGGAGGTTGCAATATAATAGCGGAATACAATGCTGCCAGAGCCATTGACGACCGCCCTATACATTATGAGGGTATGAACGACCAGGCTGACATTGACTCACGCATGTATCCCTCCATCGAAAGCATGATAGAGCAAGACCGCGCTCCGAGAAACAAACCCTTCTTCCTCTGCGAATATGCCCACGCCATGGGCAATGCCGTAGGCAACCTCGAAGAATACTGGGATTACATCGAGTACCACTCCAACCGCATGATAGGTGGCTGCATCTGGGACTGGGTAGACCAGGGACTCAACAAGCCCGGCGAACCGAAAGACCGTTTCTATTTCGGAGGCAGCTTCGGCGATGCACCCAATGACAACGACTTCTGTTGCAATGGCCTTGTCACCGCTGACCGCCGCATCACCCCAAAACTGCTGGAAGTGAAAAAGGTATATCAGTACATCTCTTTCAAAATGAACGATAGAAACAGTGTGGAGTTGCACAACCGCTACACTGCCTACAACCTGGCGCACTTCAACCTGCACTGCACGCTCTTGAAAGACGGTAAGGTGATTAAAGAAGAAGAATTGGACCTGCCCGACACCCAACCGACCGGGTATCGCACCATCCACATCCCGCTGGAACGCTACCTCACCGACCCCGATGCCGAATACTTCGTGAATTTCGACGTAAAGCTGAAACACGATTGTATATGGGCACCCGCAGGCCATGTAATAGCCACAGAGCAATTCGCCCTGAACACAAAGGAAAATCGCCCCGTTGAAATTACCGCCGGCACTCCGGGTAACGAGGCACTGAAAGCCTATGAAGAAGAGCGTCGCTATCTCCGCTTCAGGAACTCTTCCTGCGAAGTATCTTTTGATATGGGCACCGGTCAGCTTATCGGCCTGCGCTATGGCGAACAGGAAGTGTTGCACCGCCAGCAAGGTCCCGAACTGAACTGGTATCGCGCCATCAACAACGATTCCCGCAACTGGGTCAATACGGTCACCAAACTCCTGAATTTCAATTGGGAACTGTCCGACGACAAAAAATCGGCCCGCGTGGTTGCCGAGTTGGAAGCTGTTGTAGGAAAGATAAGCGTTCCGCACACCCTTATCTACACCATTCATGGCAATGGCGCCGTCGATGTAGATGCGAGTTTCAAGACCGGAGCCGACTTCGACCTGCCCCGCCTGGCATTGCAAACCAGCCTCAACCCCGAACTGGAGAATCTGATATGGTTTGGCCGTGGTCCGATAGAGAACTACCAAGACCGCAAGAATGCCGCCTATGTGGGCCTTTATTCTTCCACAGTAGAGGATATGCGCGAGTACTACGCCCGTGCCCAAACCATGGGAGAACGATGCGACACCCGCTGGCTTACACTGACGAACGGCAACGGGCAGGGCGTCAAGATTACTGCATATGGCACTTTCGACTTCTCGGCCCTGCACTATACCGACCGCGAAATATGGCAGGTGAAATACGGGCACGACCTTAAAAACATCCGTCGCAGCGAAGTAGTACTGAACCTGGATTGCATACAGCGCGGCATCGGAAATGCCAGTTGTGGCCCGGGCCCACGCCCGAAGTATGAAATAAAGAAGAATAGCACGTACCGGTATGCTTTCCGCATAGAGGCCGTGAAATAGAAGAGTGACAAAAAAAAGGAGGTTGTGTCAAAATGCTGGCACAACCTCTTTTCATCTTTTACAGTCCGGTT
>JAUUPT010000137.1 GCA_030843315.1 Bacteroidaceae bacterium
ACAGTAGAGTTAGAACACACATCCACCAATTGTGACACAGAGGGGAGATACCAATCACTGGAAGTGGGGGGAGCAACAGCCTCTGAACGATAATGCAGAATAGAACTGAACGCATGATAAACATTAGACCAATCTGCTTCCTCTGAATGGCTATTATAGATTGTTTGAGTATCATAGTATCCGGTATAATCTGCATTTGATGCATCCGAACTTATAACGGTAGCTCCACTTGCTTCGCCGGTTGCTAATTGTGTCCCCCATTGTGCGGCTTGCTTTATGGCATCTTTTAATGCTACTACATATCCGCTAATTTCTTCGCCTATCGCTTTCCCGCTATACTTTGATACGTCATCGTTTGTTCCTGCACCAGCCTTGAATATAACACCGATACAGGTCTTCGTAGAAGACAAGGTGCTCGACCAAGTGCCGTCATCATAATAATAATCCCCTGCTTGGGGATCGGAAAGCATTACTGCTTTCAATGATACATCCGAACGTATATCAAATGTATAAGTACAGGTGCAAACTCCTGCTTCATCCATCATGTAGCTACGGGTATACTGTTTGCAGATGCCGTCGGTAACTTCAATGAATGCATTCTTTATTTTCTTTGTTCCACTTTCGTCTTTAGAAAACGAAACGGTTATTCTGTTATGATTCGTGGTATATACGCCAGTGACATTATCCTTATTCAGTTCTCCGCTTGCATCCGCTATTTTATAATTGGGAGTACTTGTCCCATCAAAATCTGACAGACTTATTTGGAATGTTGTCGAAGGGGCAGAATCATTTTGTTCATTATCAATCCATGTGCCGGATGTGCTAACGACCGCTAATCCTTCTTTCTGTACAGTGATGTTGTAGGTGTATTGCGTACTTGCTTTGAGGGCGGCGGCATCTGCGGCAGGGGTGAAGTAGTAATCGCGGGCATCATTGTTGGTGCCGATGGTGACTTTGATAAACTTCTTATTCGCAATGTCTTGAGGGACAAGTAGGGCTTGTATGGTCTTTTGATAATCGTTGGCACTGGCATCGGATGAAACGACTTTAGGAGTGATAGATTCTGTGCCGTCAGTGGCAACGGCTACTGTACCGTTATCGGTTATTGCGCCCGAAGTGGTGGGCTGATTAACGATACTAACGGTAGCATTAGCCACTTCGTCAGCAGTAACCTGATCACCGTTTATCAAGTTAATCACTACCTTAACGGGCAGATGCTTAAAGACAAGAGCACAGGCACCGCTACTACTGTAGGTATGGGTGCCTGTGGTATAAAGGAAGTCACTGGTTTGATAGTTGTCTGCTGTGTTTTGGTTTGTTTGCACCGTGAATGATGTGGGCTTTGTTTCTGAATAGGGATACCAGGCGGTGACGGTTTCGGTGGTGTTGCGCCAATAGAGGAGATCTGCATTGCTTGCCGGGGTTAGTGCGCCATCGGTTGCTGCCGTGTATTTCTTTATCCCGCCGTAACTTGCTGCATCATTTCCTAACTGTATGGCTACTTTTTCCCCGCCTGCCCATTTGCTATTATCAGCCGTGCCACGTGTCACCAGCAGTTCACCCACTGCGGTGGTGAATGTCATAGGGTATTTTCCGTCCGGCAAGGTATTTCCGGGAGAGGTATCATCTGCACTGCACGACGAGATGACCGACAGGATAGTGAATATCACTATGCCTGCCGGAATTAAATAGAGGTATTTAATGGGGTTGTTCATCTTATCATTCATCATATAGGTATTCTAAAGTTTTATGAGGGAGAGGATGGGGGATTAGGCGCCGCCAGCACCGCCTTCGCCAGTAGTGGGATCATCCATAGTGGCGTTGCCAGTGGAGGTGCCAGCAGTCGCATCCCAGTCCGTAATACTTGATGCAACACTCAAACCGGAAGATTTCACGGTGATGTTGTATTTATAAACTTTGCCGCTGGCAAGGGTAAGGGCACCACTATCGGGAATCTTGTAAGTAAATGTGGCGCCACCATTTGCGAGTGCCACTTTGATGAAATCGGCTTTTGCACTAACTTCTTGCGGAACGACAATGGCTTCGCCATATTCTGCATCGGTGAAGTCGTTGGTAGCAATCTTGGTTGCAACGGTGATTGGAGCAGCATCATTATTATCACTGGGCACTGTTACCAAACCTGCACGATCCGACTGGGTGCTCATTGTTACAGTTTTAGTTGGCGTAAAAGTCGCTTTGAGTTTTGTGTTTAGAATGGTTACGGTAGCGTCTGTCAGAGTAGGATTGCCATCACCTGCCAATAACGCTATCTCTACTTTGGAAAGCATGTGGTAGAAAGTCAATGACACGGCATTATTACTCTTCTGAACATCCTTTGTGATTGCATAAAGAAGATCGGACTTGGCATAGTTAGTCATCTCTGTACCTGATTGGTCGGCTTCTACTGTATGGGTGATGCCACCACTTGAAGGGAAATCGGTGCTACCGGTGAAAGGAGTCGATCCAAAGTTTCCATGCATGGCGTAGAAATCCAGTTTATTGCCATCGGTGGGGTAATATTTGGGGTCACTACTATCGGCAAGGCTACCACTACTACCGGCAGTAAGTTTCCATGCTGAAATATAAGATGCCGCAGGAGTTGTAGCTTTATCCGCCCATACGTAAACTTCCTGTCCTTCCTTTATCTGCGTTCCTTGCGTTGGGGTATAGGTGCGTGTCTGCACCGCCAGCCCACTGCTTAGCCGGATTTCACCGTCCCAGCTATCAATCACTTCGTTTGTTTCTTCGTTGCTGCAACCTGCCAGTATGGTGGCGGTAGCGGCAATTGTTAGTAAGATTCTTGTTTTCATGTTCATATATGTTTTAAGTTTATAATGTGATTACTATGTTTTTAATATCCTTAATCAGCTTCTCCAATCCCGCCTTCTCTTCTGGATACGTAGACAGCGCATAGGCTGATACTATCATTTGTGCGAGAATCCAGTATTGGTTTTCTGTTTCCTGTCTGTAGCAGTGGTAAGCCTCTTTTAGAATCTGTGGCGGGAACTCGCTCCAGTCACGCTTCTGTATTTGCCGGTAGGTTCGGTTGAGTAGGGTTACAAAACCTTTGTACTGGCAGGTGAAGTTCAGGGTTAATAAGATTGTTCCCTTTCGGCTGGCTGCGGTGATGAGTTCTAATACAGCCGAGTGGAAGCGGCAGTATTCCTCGTCGTCCAGGTGTTCACAGATTAGAAGTCTTTCCATAAGATGATGATGGGTGTTTTGCTTGGTGTGCTTCGTGAGCAATATTTATATTTTAGTCAATTGCAATGCCAGCTCTTTGAACTCTTCTTCAGTAGCATATTTCTGGAAAGCATAGAGTAGTCGTAGGTAGAAATTAAACTTCATGTCCTTTCCGCGCCTTATTTCGTAATAACTTGTGCGACTGAAGTGGCAATCGGCACATACTACGGTGACACTGATGCCTAATTGACGTCTGAACTGATTGATATATTCTCCTAATTCTTTGTGATGACGTAAGTCCGGTTCCTCCTTTTTTTCTTCGGTTGTTTCAAGCATTTTTAATCTCTAATTTTGCGGTTAATATAAGTTAATATGTAAAATATTGTACATATATGAATGTACGTGTTTAATGATTAATATCAGTAACTTTGTGGCGTATTTTAAAATTATATTTGTCATGAATGACGAAACAGAAAATTTATTAGGCGGCTCGTCGCAGCCGTCTCTTTTCAACGGTTTCCGCGACACGTGTCCTCACGCAGTGACGTGGGACGAAGTATATCAACTTATCAGCTCGGAGTCTCTGCGCGAACCCACAGAGCGTTTCCGGTACTACCGGTCGCAAGGTCTGGAAAAGGATGCACAGCGCATCAAGTCGAAGGCTCCGAGCGTGACGCCGGCGGTGCAGTGCCAAGGCGGACGCCGCATGGAGCAAATCACCGGCTATACCGGCTACAGCCTGGGCGACTTCGACGGCATCCCTGCCGACGACCTGCCGCGTTGCGTGGAACTGCTGTGCGGGGATGAACACGCGTTCATGGTCTACACTACCTATTCGGGCAAAGGGGTACGCGTTATCTACCGGGTGGACAGTACGGAGACCTACTCCGAGGCGTTCCGCCAAGGCAATGAATACTTTTCCGCCCTTATCGGGCACGCGTACGACCCTCAATGCAAGAACCCCGCGCGACTGAGCAGCCTTTGCTACGACCCGCAGGCATTCTACCGCCCCGATGCCGCGCCGCTGCACATCACCCCCAAACCCAAAACACCGAAGCCGAAAGCGGCAAGCGCCCATAAGCACCGCGCATATAAAGCCTCGATCGTAGACGCCTCGATAACCGTGCTCGCCGAACTGGACCGGCAGGGCCTTTGCTACGAAGCCGGACGGCATAACGATTTCATCAGCCGCGCCGCCTACCTGCTGAACCGCTACGGAGTGCCTCAGGCAGATACCTTGACCTGGGCGCTGGAACACTTTGCCGACTACGGTACGGC
>JAUUPT010000138.1 GCA_030843315.1 Bacteroidaceae bacterium
CCGCCGACCCTCTGCTTGTAAGGCAGATGCTCTGAACCAGCTGAGCTAAACGCCCATACACTTTCGTTTCAAAAGCGATGCAAAGGTACAGCTTATTTTGACATTACCAAAACTTTCGTACTCTATTTTGCGATATTTTTTTCGTCAAATGCCAACCTGTATTGTTTTTCAAGCAATTAGCTTATACTCTTTTTACAATGTTTTTTCGGATTACCTTAGCCGGATTACCAACCGCGATGCTATCGCTCGGAATATCTTTAGTCACCACACTGCCGGCACCGATAATGCAACGGTCGCCAATCGTCACTCCGGGACAGATAATGGCACCCCCGCCAATCCAGCAGTCCTCCCCTATCGTCACCGGATAGGCATATTCCTTTTCTGCACGACGCTCTATGTAATCCATAGGGTGATGAGGAGTATATATCTGTACACACGGGCCTACCAGCGTATGGGCACCGATGGTAATATAGCCTCCGTCCAGAAAAGTACAATTGGCATTGACAAAGACATGCTCGCCCAGGCGGATGCCATCGCCATGATCGCAATGAAAGGGCGGACAAATAATGGAAGTGGCAGGAATACCCGGCACCAATTCTTCCAGCAGCCCGCGATAAGCCTCATCATAAGTGCTCAACACACGCATCTTTGCCAGCAATGTCTTGGCATGCACAAACTTTACCTGTATCTCGGGAGCAGACATATCCGCCAGTTGAGAAGTCCGCATTTTCTCTACTTCATTCATAAGATTCTGTTTTATCTACGAAGGCAAAGGTATGGATAAAAAGGAAAAGTCCCTTGCTTTCCAAAGAAAAACAAGGGACTGAAATTATCCATACTTTAAGGTCAGAATCCTATCTTCAACTGTACACCTATCACTGAGCGGCTACCACCCACGTAGGTAGGATAACCGATGGCACGTCCGCTATTACCGGCATCTATGATATACTTCGTATCGAACACATTCTTACCGAACAGCCCGATTTCGTAGTACACATCCTTGGGATGAAGGCGAAGACCGGCGGTAAAGTTGGCAAGTCCGTAACCGTCTTGCGTCAGTTCCGGTTCGTTGCTATCCTCGAAGAAGACTTTGGATTTATAGGAATAAGTGGGACAGAAATAAAGTTCCGCACTCCGGTTCATAGGCACATTCACGTCAATACCGAGCGAAAAGCTGTTCGAAGGTGTCAGGCGGAAACGATTGCCGGCAAACTCCTGTTCCACACCATTCTCGTCTTTATCGTTGAACTTGCCGTCAATATAAGAATAGTTTCCGAAGATATTGAAGTAGCGGCACGGAGCATAGCGCAAACCTGCTTCTACACCGAAGGAGTGTGCCTTACCGGCATCGTCGGCAATATACTTGGTATTTTCCACGTCGAAACGGGTAGTCTGAAAATGGCTCCAATCATAATAGTAGGCGCAGAGATCATAACTCAGCCTGCTGTCCAGCAGTACGCCTTTCACACCTGCCTCGTAGCTGTAAATGATTTCAGGCTTCAGCACCGACAAGTCTTTTGGATCGTTATTATAGAAGATAACACCCGGACGACGACCACGCGAAACACTGAGGTAGAAATTATTGCGCTTCAGCATATAGTTCAGTGCAACACGTCCCACCCATGAAAAGTAATCATCCGAAGCCGAAACGCGGGCACCGTTCTCCGTCGGACTATATAGCATCGCCCTTCCCAACAATGCACTGGGCGCCGTGGTCGAAGAGTAAGCCGAATACTGGTGTTCGTACGTCCCACGCAGGCCGACAGTCAGCGAAAGGTCCTTCACCAGTTTGAAGGTACCGTCTATGAACAACTCGGCAGCCTGATTGGTGCCGTAGTTGGTACCATTTTCTATATAATTCTTGTCCAAAGGAATGGCAGAGCTTCCCTTTAACTGATCCAGTGCAGTGATAATGGCGCCTGCCTGCTCACCCATTCCGGGAACGGACGGCAACAACTGCTTTATCATGTCGAGAGACATTCCCAGGTTAGCCTGCAAGAACTTATCTATGTCGCCGTAGAAATCCGGCGTAGCAGTCATTGTAGTAGGAGAGCCATTGGTCATGGCCGGATAAGAAGCCGGGAACCATTGAGACATCAATTGACCATAACCAGCCTTCAACCCGGCAATTTGTTCGGGAGACAGTCCCAGGCCGCCCATTACGTCGAGCATCTGTTCGAACTGTTGCAACTGCGGTTTTGCCGCAGCCTCAAACGTCTTATAAACACCCGAGTAGGCAGGAAACAGTTGCTGTAAGTCAGTGCGCACAATCACTTCCTGCGAAGAATGTTCAAAAAAGTAGCTGGCACCCGCAAAACCGGAAAACCAACTCTTATTATCATAGTTAAGACGGAATTCCTGGCTGAACTGCGTACCTTTCTCTTTCTCCGAGCACCACAGCAAGGCGGCCGGCGTACCGTCGGCATCAAAAGACTCGTCCGACTTGAATGCGCGGAAGCCGGTAATGGAGCTCAGCTTCCAATCATCGTCCATATCATAATCAGCAAGGAAAGTGGCACCGCCTACATGACGCTTAATATACAGATTCTTTCCCTGTTCCAGATTTGCCGGGGCATTCGGGTCGGGATTGGCATAATACTCGGACTTATCACTCTTGAAGGATGTACCGGGATAATTATCATACTGGTAATCCAGCACCAAGTCATAAGTAGTGCGGTCGTTTGCCCACAGGCGCGTAGAATTACGGAAAGCCAAGGCATTCTTGCCATTCAGGCGTCCACCCGCCTCATTCTTGATGAAACCGTCGCGCTGGTCGTAGGAAAAAGCAAAGCGGTTGGCAAGTTTGCCGTTCATAATCGGAGTATTCAGAAAGCCGTTTGCCAGCTTTTGGTTGTAGGAGCCATAGCCCAGCACCAGTTCGCCGGTAGTATAATCCACCGGTTTGTTACGAATCACGTGAATACCGCCGATCTCAGCACCGCGGCCGAAGAGAGTTCCCTGCGGGCCCTTCACCACTTCCACCCGCTCCAGGTCGAAAAGTTCTACCACCGAAGCACGCGAACGGGAGATAGAAACTCCATCCTGAAAAAGCGACACACGGGGCTGTGCATAAGACTCACCACCATCAGACGTCACACCACGAATCACATACCCCGGGTTATTGGGGCTTTGCAGTTGAATCTGCACACCGGGAATGAAATCCGCCATCTGATCCATCTGCTGCATATTCAGTTTCTTCAAAAGGTTTCCAGTTACGGCACTGATGGCAGTGGGCACCTCGATGCTGCTTTGGCTACGTTTCTGCGTAGTCACTACCACTTCGCCCAACGTCTGGGTATCTTCACGCATCACAACCGTGAGGATTGCTTCGTCCGTAGCATTCCGTTCGGTAGAAAGGTAACCGATATAAGAGAATACAAGCCGTCCGGCAGCAGGCAACTGAATGGTAAAGTTACCGTCAACATCCGTAATCGTACCCTTGCTACCACCTTTCACAAGGATGTTCACGCCCGGAAGCGCCTCTCCCTTTTCATTCATCACTTTACCCTTCACCGGGGCTACAGCCACATTACTTTCCTCCACCGGTTGAAGGGGAGAGCCATATACACCGGCAAAAGTCTGTGCAGGCACAGCCAATACCAATGCTCCAAACATACACACCTTGAGAACATTCTTTTTCAACATAATCAGTCTGTTTTATTTAGTTATTTAATATGCATAGTCCAATTCGATAGTCCACTCATTGTCTTCCGGGAAGATATCCGTATACATATACCGCCCCAGCTTATTCAGCGCATAAGCGTACTTCCATGAGTAGGAACGCAGCGCTTTGCAGGCAGCTTTCAATTCCGCCGGATAAGTGGCGGGCATTTTCTCGTCTCCTGCCAGATGGGCAATGAAGGCCTTCGACAAAGCCTCACCAGCTTGAAGAGCAACCGTATCGGGCACTTTCCCCGGAAGCATACCTCTTACAATAGTATTGATGCCGACTTCGGCAAACTGCCGGGCATATTCGTCCAGGGCTTCCGTAGATTGGAATCCCGGTATTTTGCGTATATAATCCGTTGTCACCTGTACCTGTCGTCCTTTGAAGAAAATCATCCGATAGGGCAGCGGATAGCTTACCGTAGAACCGGTTTCGATGTCATACACCGCCTTGTTCCCTTTGCCGAAGCCCGCTATATCTTGTGCATGGAAGTGCCCGGTAAACACCAGTCGCAACCCCAACTTGCCAAAAGCCTTTGCCTGCTTCTTCCAGTCATCCACCAGATAGTCCGCCATTACCTTGTCCTGCCACTTCCAATGCCGAACCAGCCCGTGGTGCATCATGGCAAGCATACTGCACCCCTGTTGCGCAGCATCGGCAGTCTGAAGACGGATAAAATTCATTGTTTCGGGTTTGATGCGTCCGCCCGTCACACAGATATTGCGGTCGAAGTCATTCTCCTCGTACTTGCAAGCGTCGATGGCAAGCAAGCGAACGGAATC
>JAUUPT010000139.1 GCA_030843315.1 Bacteroidaceae bacterium
AAGTGGAGATGAGAAAGAAAGGAGGGGGTGTCGCAGTTTAAAGTTGAATTCAGCTGGTAAAGCTGAAAAGAGACGAATTATCTATTGCCGCTTCAACGCTTCATAGACGGCGGGATGGAGAAAGTAGCGGACGTCTCTCCCTTCATCCAACGCCTTGCGGATAAAAGTGGAACTGATTTCAAAGACAGGGGAAGAGGCGAGTTTTACATTTCCCGGCAAAGAGGCGGCATCCACCGGATAGCCGGGACGGGGATAAACAAGGATATGATTCTCGGCAAGGATACGTTCCGACTGATACCAACGGGGAAAGAGCAGCCAGTTGTCCGAACCCATGATGAGATGGAATACGTGTTCGGGATAGGTTTTCTTCAACCCGTCCAAAGTATGAACGGTGTAGGATGGGCGGGAGAGATGGAACTCAAAGTCAGAGACACGGAACTTGGGATAACCTTCAATAGCAAGCTGTACCAACTGCAAGCGAAATTTGTCGTCCATCAGTGCATCTTCTTCCTTCAGCGGGTTATGGGGAGTAACCATAAACCACAGTTCGTCCAAGCCCTCGTATTCGCAAAGATAGTTAGCGAGAGCTAAATGCCCGATGTGTATCGGATTGAATGAACCGCTGAAGATACCTATGTTCAAAAGATTCGTGATTTATATTTATACCTTTTTCCTTTTCAGACGCAGCCAGCACCCACAGATATTAAGGATGGCTACTAACATCACGATAAGCATGCTTATCGTGATAGTATGTTCTCGCATGTTTATATAGAGAGCTATAACAAGTGCACAGAAAAACAAAATAACATTCAGAATCAATAATATTTTATTGACCTTAGGAGCGATATTGTTTGATCGACCTTGCTGTTTCATTGCTTCAGGAATTCACTGATTACCTTCAATGCCTCCGCCTGCGCCGTCTCCAAGTCATCATTCACAATGACTTTATCGAACTTTGAAGCAAACGTAAGTTCATATTCCGCTTTTGCCACACGGCTTTCTATCACTTCGGGATCATCTGTGGCACGCCCCACCAACCGCTTGCGCAATTCTTCCACCGAAGGTGGCTGGATAAAAACAGACAGAGCACGCTCGCCATAGAACTTCTTGATATTGCAGCCGCCTACTACGTCTACATCGAACACTACGTTCTGTCCGGCTGCCAACTGGTTCTCTACCTGAGACTTCAACGTTCCGTAATAACGGTCCTGATACACTTCTTCATATTCCAGGAATTCGTCATTGGCTATGCGTCGACGGAATTCGTCGGGAGTCAGGAAGAAGTACTCCACTCCATCCCGTTCCGTTCCGCGCGGCGGACGGCTGGTTGCTGAAATAGAGAAAGCCAGGTTCAAGTTCTGAGTCAACAGATAATTGATAATGGTTGACTTGCCGGAACCGGAAGGGGCGGAAAAGATGATAAGCTTGGCCATGAAGATAATTAAAAAATTAAGAATTAAAAATTAAAAGGCAGACTGGGGGGATTACATTACGTTCAACACCTGTTCTTTGATCTGCTCCAGTTCGTCCTTCATCTGAACGACAATCTTCTGCATCTCGGCATGATTGGACTTACTGCCCAACGTATTGATTTCGCGTCCCATCTCCTGGGCGATGAAACCGAGTTTCTTGCCTTGTCCGCTGCCACCTTCCAATGTATTGATGAAATACTTCAAGTGGTTGCTGAGGCGTTGCTTCTCTTCGTTGACGTCCAACTTTTCAATGTAGTAGATGAGTTCCTGCTCCAAGCGATTCTTGTCGTAGTCCACACTCAAGGTCTTTTCGAGTGCATCGGTGATACGTTCTTTCACTTTCACAACCCGTTCTTTCTCGTACGGAGTAATCGTTTCCAACAAAGAAGCGATATTGGCTATCTTCTCACGGAACTTTTTCTCCAATGCAGCGCCTTCCTGTTTGCGGAAATCCACCAGATGATTGATAGCTTCTTCCACGGCTCCATGGGCAGTAGACCATTCCTCGTCGCTCAATTCCTGCGTTTCGTTCTTGGTCATCACATCCGGCATACGAAGCAAGGTAGCAAACCAGTCGGCAGGTTCGGGAATACCGGCTGCTGCGGAAATTTCTTTAATTTTTTTATAGTAAGCCTCTACCACTTCCTGATTGATGGGAGTAACGAGTTGTTCGGCATCTTTTCTTTCTACCCAGAGGCTGAAGTCCACCTTTCCGCGCTCCAGTATTTTAGATATTTCGTTACGGATTTCTATCTCCTTCTCCCGGTAAAGGGGAGCGATGCGGGTAGAAAGATCCATTGCTTTACTGTTGAGTGATTTAATTTCAACGTTGATTTTCTTATCGGACAGTTCGACTGTTGCTTTGCCGTAGCCCGTCATGGATTGTATCATAATGTTATAGTTTTGCGCAAATTTACGCGATTATTTTAATTACTGAAAATAATCACGTAAATTTGCCACAATAAAATTAAGAATAAAAGTTATGTCATGTATCTTGCATATTGAAACGTCCACCTCGGCTTGCTCCGTAGCAGTGAGCGAAGACGGGCAGAACGTGTTCAAGAAAGAAGACCTGAAAGGGCCTTCACACGCCGTTGCACTGGGAGTTTTCGTAGACGAGGCGTTGTCGTTTGCCGACAGCCATGCCATGCCGTTGGACGCTGTTGCAGTGAGTTGCGGTCCCGGTTCGTATACCGGTCTGCGCATCGGCGTATCTATGGCAAAAGGTATCTGCTACGGGCGCAACCTGCCGCTTATCGGACTGCCGACATTGAAAGTGCAATGCGTGCCCGTGCTGCTTTATCACGAAGAATTGCCGGACGATGCCCTGTTATGCCCCATGATTGACGCCCGCCGCATGGAAGTTTACGCTGCCATCTACGACCGCGCCCTGAAACCGGTACGCGACATTGCAGCCGATATTGTAGATGAAAACTCTTACACCGAGTTCCTGGATAAACAACCCGTTTACTTCTTTGGTGACGGCGCAGCCAAGTGCAAAGAGAAGATTACGCACCCCAATGCACACTTCATCGACAATATCCGCCCGCTTGCCAGCATGATGTTTCCGCTGGCAGAGAAAGCCATAGCCGAGAAAGACTTCAAAGACGTAGCCTACTTCGAACCTTTCTACCTGAAAGAGTTCGTTGCCAGTATGCCCAAGAAACTTCTGTAATTTGTAATTCGTAATCTGTAATTATTAAAAGCATGCAATATAATACCCAACAGAAACGGATGCCCCTGCCGGAATATGGCCGCAGCATCCAAAATATGGTAAACCATGCACTGTCGATTGAAGACCGTGCCGAACGCCAACGTTGTGCCAACACGATTATCAACATCATGGGAAATATGTTCCCTCACCTGCGCGACGTGCCCGACTTCAAACATAAATTGTGGGATCACCTCGCCATCATGTCGGACTTCAAACTGGACATCGACTATCCGTACGAAATCATCCGCAAGGATAATCTCAATACCAAGCCGGAAAACGTGCCCTACCCCAGTACCAAAATCCGCTACCGCCACTACGGCCGTACGCTCGAAGTGCTGATAAAGAAAGCCATCGACTTCCCCGAAGGAGACGAGAAGCAGAGCCTGACAGCCCTCATCTGCAACCACATGAAGAAGGACTACATGGCATGGAACAAGGACACGGTGGACGACCGCAAGATTGCCGACGACCTCTACGAACTGTCCGACGGCAAACTGCAAATGACCGATGCCATCCTCCGCGTCATGGCCGAACGAATCGACATGAACTATCGCCCGAAGATGAATAATCAGAATAACCGTAATAACGGCCGGAACAACGGTAAACGGAAATACTAATCACTAAAATTCATGGCATCATTTGTAATTGAAGGAGGACACAGCCTTTCCGGTGACATCTACCCCCAAGGAGCGAAGAACGAGGTATTGCAGATTATCTGCGCCACGCTACTCACTGCCGAAGAGGTGACTGTGCACAACATTCCGGATATCCTGGACGTCAACAACCTCATCCAACTGATGCGGGACATGGGAGTCAGCGTATCAAAGAAAGGCATCGACACCTACAGTTTCCAGGCTGCCAACGTCGACCTCGCCTATCTGGAAAGCGATGCGTTCCTGAAGAAGTGTTCCAGCCTCCGCGGTTCTGTCATGCTGGTAGGCCCCATGGTGGCACGCTTCGGCAAAGCCACGATATCCAAACCGGGTGGAGACAAGATAGGACGCCGGCGTCTGGACACCCACTTCATCGGCATTCAGAACCTGGGAGCCAACTTTGCTTACAACGCTACCCGCGAAATCTACGAGATATCAGCCGGACAGCTTCACGGCACTTACATGCTGCTGGACGAGGCTTCCGTAACGGG
>JAUUPT010000035.1 GCA_030843315.1 Bacteroidaceae bacterium
AGAAGATCAGGCACGCCAATGAGAGCGTCAGCTTTTCGTGCCAGGAGGTCATGTGGCGCCGCAGGCTGTTTTCAGTCTGCGAGATATTAAAGCTCTTGAAACTCCAGTCGCTCCCGGCAGACTCGGCACGGCTGACAGCCGCAGATATAACTTTCTGTTTCTGCATCAATGTGGCAACATTAAAAAGGCTGTCCACATTGTATTCGCCCAAATAGGCTTTTTCCACTTTCAAGGTATCTTCTTTGGTCAGAGAAGCCGCTACTTTATAGGTTCCCGTCATCGCCTCCCCATAGTAAGCTCTTCCCACACTATCGTTTCGCGTCTGCATGGAGTCGATATCCGCTTGCAGTGTCTTCATGTCCTTACTGTTGGACTGGTTGCTCATGATGCCTGCATCTACCATATTAAAGTCCGAATTGAACTCAATGATGGCATGCTTCTCACGAAACGTCTCACGCCGATAGGGCACGTTCCTCTGGTTCATGTTCTGCGATTTCAGGTTCTCGAACTGTTCGCCGCTGAACAGGTGCAGGTACAAATGCTGCTTATCGGCCGTCATCTCCAACCTGCCCGAGTCTGATTTGATGATCTGCGCATTCTCAAAGCCTTTCTCGAAATTATAAATCAATACGTCGTACAGCATACCCGTCTTGCGGTTCTTATGCTTGACGTACAGATTATAGCCGTCTATCTCATCATAGAACACTCCCTCCGGAATATCTACTTCGGGTGACTTTTGCTTCATGGAAATCAGCAGAGTCCACAACTTAGTTTGTGCCTTCGGGCCTATAACGTTTTGGAAGTAAAAGGAGACACAGCAGATAAAGCAGATAAAGATAATCAGCGGACGCATGATTTTCAACAAGGAGATACCCGCCGCCTTCATGGCAAGCAGCTCGAAACGTTCTCCAAAGTTACCAAAAGTAATAAGAGCCGCCAGCAGAATAGCCAACGGCAAAGAGGCGGGTACCAACGTTAGTGCCGAATAGAAGAAGAATTGAGCAAGAACACTCATCTCCAGTCCCTTTCCCACCATCTCGTCTACATACCTCCACAGGAACTGCATCATGAAGATGAAGAGGCAGATGAAGAAAGTACCCATAAAGAGCATGCAAAAGCTCTTCAGAATAAATATATCTAACTTTTTTATGCGCAGCATTTTACTTGATTCATGCAATGAAGACACAAAAGTAGCATAAAAAAGGGAGTACGGGAAATTTTTAATCGAAAGTTAACTAAAAACCACACGTTCTACGTAAAGTATCCACTTGTGACTCCCACAACTCACGCATATCATTTACTTCATCCACATCGGCAAAGTCGGTAATTTCCAATACAAAGTCGTTTGTCAATTCGTTATTTGTCATTTTTAATTCAAAGTACTCTCGCTCATTTTCATCATCCAGCCAACGGAAACGGATAAAGGAGTAAGCCCGCACGGCAATAATCTCCGCCTCGCGTCTTTCCGTCTTCCCCCAAAAGAAGGTCACTATCTTATCATCTGACTGTACCCTGTCCGCAAACCAGCCCTCCAAGCCGGTAGGAGTACTTATCGCCGTCCAAAGAATACTTTTAGAAGTCGCATTCAAGAGAAATTCCAAATGTACTTTCTTTCTTTCCATAGTCTATTCTGCTTTTTTATTGCGGCGGCAAGATAAATACTTTTTTCTAATTACAGAAAATAATTCATTAAATTTATTTAGTAATACATCACGTATATATGTAACATATTGGTAATGTGAATAAAAGGCATTCAAGAAAAAGGTATCATGCCTTACTCCCCTTCCCCTCAGGCAAAAGTTCTTGCAGAAAATCCCTACAAAAGTTTTGGCAATTTAAATAAAAGTTCTATCTTTGCACCCGCAATCGAGAAATGATGGCGGGATAGCTCAGCTGGTTAGAGCGCATGATTCATAATCATGAGGTCCCCGGTTCAATCCCGGGTCCCGCTACTGATGAAGATTTAGACTGTTAGGAGGCTTCCACTCTTGGCGGTCTTTTTTGTTTTAGGGCCTCCTTGAATTATTAAATATCGGATCAGTCCAAAACCCGATTACACAAGGATTGATATCCCTCTAAACTGACCTCTAAAAGCCTTTACTTTAGCACTAAATTTCTTGTTTTTGAAGTTTTGTTTTTTCCCAGTTAGGAAAATCTATTTTCCTAATTGGGAAAAATTATTCCTCTCATTCTCATTTCTTGAAACTTCCAAGAATACTTTTGTTCTATTTTCCTTCTTCTTTGCACTAGGTTTGTATTTTCTTCATCTCTATAGAGAGGGGAATATACTAACCGGATACGAAGGAGATACGAAGAAGATAAAATTATTCCCTTTCTCGGATTGACGTCTGGACGTCGATTTTAAATATTATTAAGTATCATCTCATATTGGCTTTTATAAGTGCATTATGCTTCTGCATAATTTCCTGAAAAGAAATGTCAGTCAACTTTCCCTCTATATAAGCATAGAAATTAAAATATTTCAATAATGGCCTCTCGCTATTGTTCATAACAAGCTCTTTGATACCAAAGTTATATTTTTGCCAAGCCCTAAGTTTCTGCTGTTTGGATTTGGACAACGGATACTCTTGTACAAACTTAAAAAGATATTTTTCAGTAACATATTCTTTCTTATCAGATTGATAACTACGCCTTATGGACTTTATTTCATTCTCAAAGAAATCATAATTACCAGTTTCGGCTTGCAAAATCAAATTAACAAGACGTACAACACGATAAGGATGATAAATATAGAATGACTTACCCGCACTAAGAATCTTTTTCATTTGCTTACGAGCTTCAGTAATATCCCCTATAGCGAGGCTCCAAACAACCAAACTAAGATACAGTTCTAATTGCAACTTCATATCTAACAAAGATACCTTTTCCAAAACAGTTCCTGTATTATCCTTTTGAAGCTGAGCCACTTTTTCAAATTCACCCGTATTGAACAGACTATAAAATTCATATAAATAAATTCGAGCATGTATCATCAATAAGAACTCATCCGAATAATCACCTCTTTCGATTTCTTTAAGCCTATCCAAGAAAAAAGGCATATCATCATATAATCCAATAGCAAAAAGACTATCCAGAATTCCAATAATAGCATTCAAATAATAGATAGGCGGAGATTGAATCATATGCCTGTTATTATCGAATAAAGTAAGCAGATCTTGATAGAGCATAATAGCTGCCTTATAATTATTCGTATAAAGCATATAGGTGGATTGGAAAAGCAAATGCAGTTTTTCCATTTCAAAGCCTTTATATATCTGATTGGAGATTAAATTCAATTCACTTAGTAACAAATCGTTCAAATTAGCCTTTTGATTAGCAGAACGAATACACCCTTCACAATTATAACGGTATTTCAGGATGTCATATAATTGAGAATGCATGATAGCACTTCGAGAAAAATGCATAGTTTCATTCACCCTCATCTGTTTTTCCACCACTTCCTTTTCCTTCATCTCCGGGAAATTATAAAGACTGAGATATTTCAATTGAGTACGTCGGATTAACAAGAGATATGAATCCAGTTCGTAATGAATAGCTAATTGCTCTGCTTTTTCAAGCTGATGCATAGCGTCCTCCAATAGTTCCCGCTCGACTAAAACACTTGCATTGGAAAGTCTTTTTAAAACTTGCATTGAAACATCCTGCTTATTATTAGTGTGCACTAATATTTGTAGCACAACCTCATATAGATGATTGACAGCTATATCGAAATTTCGACCATTCTGTTGACTCTTAAATCGCCTCACCACTTCTTCAATGGACATATTGTCATTCATTATATCAAAAAGGGCAAGATAACTTTTTTCACCATTTTGCAGATTCCCATAAAGTTTGACATACCGCTTCTCTGACTTAGACAAAGATTTGATGAGAGTAAATAACGATACTACTTTTTTCATAACTAACAAATTTATCAACAACCGACTTTAGTCTATTTATTAACATGATAAATGAAACAATAAATCGTCCGGTTAACCTTATTAAAAACAGTGGCAAGTTATAACAAAGTATGTACATATCAAATAGGTTCCTAAATTTGTTTTTACCATAAAACACCACACATTTATAATTTCAAACACAAAACTGTATCTACATAAACAATCTAACCATTTCATCTACAGGAATTAATCATATAGCACATAATAACCATTTCAATATTCATAAATAACAGCTTATCGACAAAACAATCTGAAGAATTATCCTCTAGGAATATTAAAAAGCGAAGCGTTTATTCGCATGTATAATATTAAATATAAGACATTTGCACAAAAAAAGCATTCAATTTTATCCTTTTTAAATTATAAATACTAAAATGTTATAATCTCTTTATATTGCTATAAAACCTATATTTTTGTCTAAGCAGAACGAAAAGTAAGAATCTGCAATTCATTAACCTTTTATATTGTGTATTATGGAACATAACCTACTAAAATTATCATTAATCCGTCTGAAGGAAATGAACGGGAAGTCCCGTATTCTTCCTATCGCATTTATGGGGCTGTTCATGACATGGACAGGAAATGTTTCTACAGCCTATGCAGAGACAAGTATGTCCATTGACATTGTCCAACAAATCAAGCACCTTAAAGGAAAAGTAGTCGATGACTCCGGTGAACCTATTATTGGAGCCAATATTCTGATAAAGGGAACAACCAATGGGACAATCACAGATATCGACGGTAATTTCACTTTGGATGTTCAAAGCGAATCTGCTATTTTAGTTTGTTCTTATATTGGTTACATCTCAAAAGAAATTCCAATAGGCAATCAGACTTCTTTTAATATTAAGTTGCAAGAAAATTCAAGGGCATTAGACGAGGTTGTCGTTATCGGCTATGGATCAACTAGTAAAAAAGAGTTGACAGGATCTGTTACTCAATTAAATAAAGATGAATTCAAAGTTGGTAATATTAGTGATCCCGCTTTATTACTACAAGGTAAAATAGCAGGTTTAACAATTACTCAGGCCAATGGTGCAGATCCTACAGGAGAAATGGTAGTGCAACTTCGAGGCTTAAACTCCATGACAGGAGGGGTAAGTCCTTTAATTGTTATTGATGGGGTTGCCGGAGGTAGCCTTGCGAGCCTAAGTGCAGAAGACATCGAATCTATTGATGTATTAAAGGATGGTTCTGCTGCTGCCATATATGGTACTCGTGGTACAAATGGGGTTATTCTTGTAACAACCCGTAGAGGAGAATCGGGTAAATCAACCATTGAACTTTCTTCTTATCTATCGGCACAAACCTTAACCCAAAAACCTAAAGTAATGAGTGCTGGGCAATTCCGCCAAGCGTTGAAAGAATTCATGCCAGAACAAGCTTCTTCATTGGACTATGGAGCAAACACTGATTGGTGGGACGAAATAACCAATGACAGTCCATTAACACAGCATTATAGTTTATCAACTTCTGGCGGCAATAACAAATTGACATATAGAGGTACTATTTCATGGCACGATGAAGACGGCATTATCAAAACATCAACCAGCAATATGCTACGTACCCGATTTAATGTTACTCAAAGATTACTAAACGACAAACTCAAATTAGACTATAATTTTGCTTACGCATCCGGTAAAAAAAACAAGGTGGATTATAACACGATGCTTCAAGCTACCCTACGGAACCCTACGGAACCTGTTTATGATACCGAAGGTAAAACTCCTATTTCCGGCGGTTATTATTACAATCCCGGTCCTTTTGCTTATTACAATCCGGTAGCCATGCTAAATGAGTCAACACATGAAATTACGAATCGTATGTTCAGTGGTAGCGCAAACGCATCTTTTCAGATTATTGAAGAGCTAAAAGTTAGCGTTTTGGCCTCTTTACGACAAAAAAACACACGGGATGGGTACTATCAAACAAAATATTATCCGATTAACTATGGCACTAATGGTAAAGCTACTGTTTCCAACTATTTAAATAGAGAGAAATCATTGGAACTAACTGCAGAATTCAGCAAGCTATTTGGAGAACATAAAATACAAGCTGTAGCTGGCTATTCATATTACGACAATGAAGAAGAGACTTATGGTGGGGCCAACTATTTATTTGACACAGATTTTTTTTCATTTTATAACATGGGCGCAGGCTCTGCCTTAAGCCAAGGGAAAGCATCAATGAACAGTTTCAAGAGTTCGAATAAACTGATTTCATTCTTCGGGCGAGTAATGTATAACTTCAAAGAACGCTATTTGTTGTCCGTATCTTTACGGCATGAAGGTTCAACCCGTTTCGGCAAAAATAACAAATGGGGTGATTTCCCCGCTATAAGTGCCGGATGGCGCTTGAATGAAGAAGAGTTTATGAAAGACATCAAGTGGATAGACGATTTGAAACTCCGTGCGGGTTTTGGTGTGACTGGAAATCAAGATATAGACAATTATCAATCATTAGAACGCTTGACACAAGGACAACGCTTCTATTACAATGGCAGTTGGATTCCAACCGTATATCCATCCAGTAATCCCAACCCAAACTTAAAATGGGAAAAGAAAAATGAGTTCAATATCGGTATAGATTTCTCCGTATTAAACGGTAGAATCAACGGTACAATTGACTACTACAATCGCAGGACAAAAGATTTGCTTTATACATATTCTGTTCCGGTCCCCCCAAATGTATATAACTCCACATTAGCCAATGTCGGACAAATAAACAATAAGGGACTTGAAATTGCAATAACAGCTATCCCAGTAAAAGCCAAAAGCTTTACATGGAGCCTTACTGCCATATTCAGCCGTAACACCAATAAATTAGCCAGCTTCTCAAATCAATTATATGAAATGAGCGAAATTTATACCGGCTATGATGGTGATGATATAAAGACTTATACCCAACGCATTATTGAAGGTGAGTCTATCGGCAATTTTTACGGTCTCAAATGGTTAGGATTTTCAAAAGACGGAAGTGAGAATATATATGAAGACATAGATGGCAAAGAAGGCATCACAGACAATGACCGTCAGGTTATAGGCAATGCATATCCAGATTTTACTTATTCTTTGCAGAATACATTTACTTACAAGCATTTTGATCTCAGTTTCTTACTTCGTGGTTCACAAGGCAATGATGTTTTAAATATATCTCGCTTGCATTATGAAGGATTTGGATACTTCGGTGGAAAGAATGTATTAAGTTCAACATTGGACTACCCTAATTACCAAGGTGGTGTGATATATTCATCTCGATTCGTCGAAGATGGCTCATATTTGAAGCTGGATAATGTTACATTAGGCTATAATGTTCCTATTAAAAAGAACGATTATTTATCGAAAGTGAGAATATACCTGACCGGACAAAACCTATTTACCATTACTAAATATAAAGGTATCGATCCAGAAATTAGCTTATCAGGATTGGAGCCAGGCATAGATTGGGCAACATTCTATCCAAGAACCAGAACATTCACTTTTGGTGTAAACATCACATTCTAAAAATCTACAAATTAACAATAACATGAAAAATATATTATACATTGTAATATTTGTATTGATGGCTGTCAATATGCTCCCATCCTGCACTAATTTGGATGAAACAATTTATTCAGAGCTTGAATCTGACAGCTTCTATACCAACGAATCAGAAATGATTATGAGCGTTGGGCAATTATATACTTATGCCCAAGGTTGGTGCAACTATCTAAGTGTACTCGGTGCTCTTCTGATTAGTTCAGATGAGGCAATTTGCCCCTACCGTGAAGGTGGTCTTTGGTGGGATAATGGAGACTGGATAACTTTACACACACATGAATTTAATTCTTATTCCGACGTACTAAAGCGTTCTTGGGACTATTTCTTTAGTGGCATTTCCAAATGCAACCAAGTGTTATACACAATGGAACAATCTACCACCAATTTTGAGACTAAACTGAACTTGATTGCAGAAGTAAAAGTTATGCGCGCATGGTTTTACATGAATGCCATGGATATGTTCGGTGACGTTCCTTTAACGACTGATTTCCGAGATACAGAGTTACATGCCAGAACCCCACGTAAGGAAGTATATGATTTTATTGAAAAAGAGTTCAAGGACAATGTTGACTTGTTGCCTCAACATCAGACACCATCTAATATAGGGCGTCCGACACAGGCAATGGCTTATACTTGTTTGGCTAAATTGTATTTGAATGCTAAAGAGTGGGCAGAATCCGAAAGATGGCAAGAATGTGTTGATGCCTGTGACAAAATAATTAACATGAATGCTTTTGAATTAGAAAATGATTATTTTGCCAACTTTGCAGTTAACAATGAAAACTCAAAAGAAAATATTTTTGTGATAGTTTACGACAATGCAAGAATGGGAGATACTGGTAGAGGCTTTAATCATGTCCTTCTCCTGCACCAATACACATTACATAGTTTAAGCCAAGAAACATTCAATATTACAGATTTTTGTTGGGATGGATTCGCTGCCACTGAATCCTTGTGGAAAAGTTATGATGAAAAAGATATCCGCCGTAATTCCTGGTTAGAAGGGCTACAATATGCATCCAATGGTGCTCCATTAATGATAACAAATGATCGCCAGTTGAATTATCGCCCGGAGATTCGTTCGTTAGGAGACGGAAGAGAGGGTTTTGCCTTAGTTGACGACGGTGTACGCTTATGCAAATATGAATACGAAAAGAACTTGCAAGGTTCTATGAGCAATGACTGGGTTGTTTATCGTTATGCTGATATATTAATGATGAAAGGTGAAGCTCTGGTTCGTCTAAACAAAGCAAGCGAAGCCCTTCCCTATTTCAACAAAATTCGTGAAAGGGCAGGCGTTTTCGATTATAAAGAAAGCGATTTAACGTTGGATGAGATATTGGCAGAGCGTAGCCGTGAATTTGCATGGGAATGTTTGCGTCGACAGGACTTGATTCGCTTCGACAAGTGGGGCAATGCATGGGATTTCAAGCCTGTAAGTTCATCGAACAAAAAATTATTCCCGATACCTAATCAAGCTTTGAATACTAATCCGAATTTAGTACAAAATGAAGGATATAATTAAAAAAGAGAGCTATGATTCTCATCTATACCAATTTTATGTAACACCAATAAATAACACTTTATGAAACTTCAAAAAATATTAGTCGTTGGAAGTTCCAATACGGATATGGTCATAAAAACAGACCATATTCCTTGTCCGGGAGAAACAATTCTTGGAGAAAATTTCTTAATGAATCCGGGAGGCAAAGGTGCCAATCAGGCCGTTGCAATTGCCCGTTTAGGTAGTAATGTTACATTTGCCTGCAAAACCGGAAGAGACATTTTTGGTCATCAATCACATCAATTATTCGAGGCAGAAGGCATTGATACTACTTATATCATATCTGATTCCAAATTTGCATCTGGCATCGCAATGATAACAGTAGACAAAAATGCGGAAAATTGTATAACGGTTTCTTCCGGCGCCAATATGAACTTCAAACCGGCTGATTTGGAGAAATTATCAAAAAGCATAGATGAATTTGATATCGTGCTGATGCAGTTGGAAATTCCAATGGAAACCGTGGAATATGTAGCCAAACTGGCAGCTGAAAAAGGGAAGAAAGTTATTTTAAACCCAGCACCTGCACCTTCAGTTCCATTATCAACAGATCTAATCCAATCACTATTTTTGATTACCCCTAATGAAACAGAGGCTGAATTAATAACAGGACAAAAAGTAACAGATATAGAAACCGCAAAAAAAGCGGCACAAATAATGAGAGACAAAGGTACTAAGAATGTGATTATTACCCTAGGTTCAAAAGGAGCATTAGTATATACCGACACCCTTTGTGAAGTAATTCCGGCATTTAGAGTTAAAGCTGTAGATACAACCGCAGCAGGTGACATTTTTAATGGGGCGCTGTGTGTAGCCCTTTCAGAAGGTCGTGGTTGGGCTGAAGCCATCCGCTTTGCCTGCAAAACATCTGCTATCTCCGTAACACGTGTCGGAGCACAGTCATCAGCCCCCTATCGTGCTGAAGTGGATGTGTTCAATATTTGATTTACAATTTTCTCAACAATAGCATAAAGTAATCATATTAAATAAGAAACTTATGAAAAAATTATCAGTAATTATAACATTAGCTTTTTTTGCTCTGGCAAGTGTTTCAACCTTTGCCCAACAACGGCAAGGAACATTGACTATGTCTAAAGAAAAACTATTGGATAAGATAAAAGGATGTTGGGCAGGAAAGACGATTGGCGTCACTTATTCCGGCCCGACAGAAGGACGTTGGACCGGTGGTATAATTCAAGACTATATTCCAATAGAATGGCCGGAACATTATATAAAATGGTCTTATGAACATCGTGGGGGACTTTATGATGATCTTTATATGGATTTAACCTTTGTCGACGTGATTGAACGTTGTGGTTTAGATGCTCCGATTGATTCATTTGCAGTAGCCTTTTCTACCGCAGAATACCCCTTATGGCATGGGAACCAGGCAGCCCGTTACAACATACTGCAAGGCATCAGTCCATCAGTTTCCGGAAGTTGGAAACATTCGGCCCATGCTGATGATATCGATTATCAAATTGAAGCCGATTTTACAGGTGTGATGAGCCCCGGTATGCCGAATGCCGCCAGTGCCATATCCGACAAAGTTGGACACATGATTTCATCAGGAGCAGGCTATTACGGAGGAGTTTATGTAGGAGCAATGATTTCCCTTGCATTCAGATATGATGATGTGGAAACCGTTGTGACAGAGGCTCTGAAAACCATTCCTCAAGAAAGCCGTTTCCATCAGTGCATGACAGATGTTATCAGCTGGTATCATCAATATCCCGATGACTGGAAAAGTACATGGTGGGAAATTGAGAAGAAGTATGATGATGACCGATGCCCCAATTGCATTTTTGTATCATCCAATATTGATGCTATGTTGAATTGTGCATATGTTGTCTTAGGACTTCTGTACGGTAATGGCGATTTCACAAAGACCATTGACATCTCTACCCGTTGCGGCATGGATTCCGATTGCAATCCTTCCACTGCCGGTGGCATCTTGGGCACAATTATTGGCTATAGCAGGATTCCCGAATTCTGGATGAAAGAATTATATGAAGCAGAAGACCTAAATTTTTCCTATATAGATATTTCATTGAACAAAGCTTATCAGATGAGTTTCAATCATGCCCTTCAGATGATACAGCGCAACCACGGGGAAATATATGATAAAGAAGTAGTTATCAAATTACAAGAACCCGAAGCCGTACCTTTCGAAGAATCATATCCGGGGATGTATCCGTACAGTAAGATTACATTCGGAGATCCGTATCTTCGCGGCAAATCTATTCAGCAACTGGGAGAGGTAGCATTTGAAGGAAACGGCATCGTGGTGAGCGGAAGTGTAAAATCCAAAGATAACAACTATATCGCTTTGTTGGAAGTATATCTAGATGGTCAACTTCATTCAACAGTGAAACTACCCGCCAAACGGAATGACCGCTGTCAGGAACTTTATTATAATCCGGAACTGATGTTAGGCAACCATACCATTTACTTCAAATGGCTCAATCCCGCAGAAGATGTAGACATCAATGCGCAATATGCAATTGTATATAGTAACAAGCCTTATGAAAACCCTTTTAAATAAAATATTAGTCATGAAGAAATCAAATATAATCACACTATTCTCAGCCCTTGTAATAGGTTGTACAATGAGCAGTTGTAATCAGCAACAGCAACGTTCGACAACAGAAGTGTTGGGAAATGAGGTTACAATAACCAAAGAAGTATTGATGGATAAAATCAAAGGCGGTTGGGCAGGACAAACCATCGGTTGTACCTATGGCGGTCCTACCGAATTCCGTTATCCGGGTACTCTCATTCAGAACAATATTCCCATTGAATGGCCTGAACATTATATAAAGTGGTACTATAACAATTTCCCAGGTCTGTATGATGACATCTATATGGATTTGACCTTTGTAGAAGTATTTGAACGCTGTGGATTAGACGCTCCAGTCGATTCATTTGCTTTAGCATTTGCACATGCAGATTACCCTTTATGGCATGCCAATCAAGCAGCCCGTGCAAATATTTTAAAAGGGATCATGCCTCCGGCATCCGGCGATTGGAAACATTCAGCCCATGCGGATGACATTGACTACCAAATTGAAGCAGACTACGCTGGTTTAATGAGTCCAGGTATGCCTAACTCCGCCAATGCCATCTCTGATAAAATCGGCCATATTATGAATTATGGAGACGGTTGGTACGGAGGTGTTTATGTAGGTACCATGTACTCATTGGCTTTCATATATGACAATGTTGAAACTATTGTGTCTGAGGGCCTGAAAGCCATTCCTGAAAGAAGCCGTTTTTACAGATGTATTGCAGATGTAATTGAATGGCACAAACAATATCCTAATGATTGGAAACAGGCATGGGCAGAAGTCGAAAAGAAATATGATGAAGACTTGAGTTGCCCTGAAGGCATCTTCCAACCATTCAATATTGATGCAATGCTGAATAGTGCATATGTTGTCATTGGTTTGCTATATGGTCAGGGTGATTTTGCCAGAACCATTGACATAGCGACCCGTTGCGGACAGGACTCAGATTGTAACCCTGCAACAGCCGGTGGAATTTTAGCCACTATAATAGGGTATAGTAACATCCCAGAATATTGGAAAAATAATCTACATGAAGTAGAAGACCTAAACTTCGAATATACAACTATTTCGCTGAATAAGACATACAGCATGAGCTTCAAACATGCATTACAGATGATTGAACGTAATGGCGGTAAAGTAAACGATAATGAAGTAATAATAAAGACGCAAAAAATTGAACCAGTAAGATTCGAACAATCATATCCCGACCTCTATCCCGTTAAAGTCAACAAATATGGTAAAAGTCGTGGTTTTGGTCCCTCTAGCGGCGTAACCATAGCAGAAATCGGCAATATCGAGTTTAACGGTTGTGGTATCATCATATGCGGTGAAGTACGTGCAGAAGATCAGGATTATGCCGCTCAAGTAGAGGTATATTTAGATGGAAATAAAATATCTACCGAAGCGTTAGCAGCTGACTCCAAAAGAAGGAACTTAGAAGTCTATTACAATCCGCAAATCGAGTTGGGACATCACACACTTTCATTCAAGTGGATCAATCCCGCCAAGGGAGCCACTATAAATGTCAGCAAATCTATTATTTTTTCCAACAAGCCAGTTATCAATCAATTAGCACCTATCAATCAATAAATTCAATATTATGTTTATAATTCAGAATTATTCATTAGCAGTATTCTTCTGCTTCATCACAATGTTATGTTGGGGCTCTTGGGGAAATACACAAAAATTGGCAGCAAAAACATGGCGGTATGAACTCTTCTATTGGGACTATGTAATTGGAGTATTGGCGTGTTCTCTAATCTTTGCACTGACATTAGGCAGTTCCGGCAGCGAAGGCAGAAGTTTCTACACAGACTTAATGCAAGCTGATCCTATGAACATTTTAAGTGCTTTTATTGGCGGAGTTGTATTCAATGCATCAAACATTCTCCTCTCTGCCGCCATCGCACTATGTGGTTTATCTGTAGCATTTCCTGTGGGAGTCGGCTTGGCATTGGTATTAGGAGTACTTATCAACTATTTTGGTGCAGCGAAAGGAGAACCTCTTTATATTTTCGTGGGAGTATTACTTATCATCATTGCCATAATACTAAATAGTATCGCCTATAAAAAAGCCGACAAAGATTCAGGGAAACTCACAACCAAAGGAATTCTTATTTCCTTAGCAGCTGGCATAATCATGTCTCTGTTCTTCCGTTTTGTCGCAGCATCAGTCGATCTGAATAATTTTGCGAATCCAGAAACAGGCAAAATGACTCCGTATACAGCTGTATTCATTTTTGCTGTAGGTGTATTTCTCAGCAATTTTATATTCAATACAATTGCAATGGTACATCCGGTAAACGGTGAGCCAGTGTCCATTAAAGACTATTTCAAAGGCTCTCCCAAAACTCACTTAGTAGGAATCTTGGGAGGTATCATCTGGTGTATCGGAGAATCATTCAGCATGATTGCTTCTGAAAAAGCTGGAGCAGCGATTTCTTACGGCTTAGGGCAAGGAGCCACTTTAGTATCTGCACTTTGGGGCATCTTTATTTGGAAAGAATTCAAAAACGCTCCACAGGTATCCAGACAACTGAATGTAGGAATGTTCATTCTATTCATTATTGGCTTGGGATGCCTGATTTATGCCGGAGCATAAAAGAGGACAGACAAAATATAACCAATGTGATGAGGATGTGCGAAATCACATCCTCACCTTATTCCACTATCAGACTATGAAGACACTATTTCTAAGATTTATTTTAATCGCTTCTTGCTTATTTACCATTTGTAGAAGCACTAAGGGAACTAACTCCAATGAGGACATCAGACCACTCCCCGGAGAAATTATTTCATCCCAAAAGGGTACAACAACCGATACACAATCGGGAAAAGTTGCCGGATATATAGTAGACGGAGTATATACCTATAAAGGCATTCCATATGCAAAAGCCGAACGTTTCATGGAGCCACAGGTTCCTGATTGCTGGGAGGGCATCAAAGGATGCCATATATATGGACCGACTTGTCCACAAGAGAAACGCCCATTGATAAAACAAATGAACGATGACGACAGTTTCGCCTTCCAAAGGAACGATGGATACTCGGATGAAGATTGCCTCCGCCTAAACATCTGGACCAAAGGACTAAATGACGGAAAAAAGCGTCCGATAATGGTTTGGATCCATGGTGGTGGTTACGCCTATGGTTCCTGCCATGAAATGCCGGCATACGATGGCACCAATCTTGCAGAAAAAGGAGATGTAGTAGTCGTTTCCCTAAATCACCGCTTAAACGTGCTTGGCTATTTGGACCTTTCCGCTTATGGCGAAAAGTATGCCCATTCAGGGAATGCAGGTATATTGGATTTGATAGCCGCTCTACAATGGATACAAAAGAACATCAGGAACTTCGGCGGTGACCCCGATAATGTAACAATCTTCGGCCAATCTGGCGGCGGTGGCAAAGTATCTACGCTTCTATCTACCCCTTATGCCAAAGGGCTGTTTCACAAGGCAATTATCCAAAGCGGCTCACAGCTACGTACCATGGAGCAGAAATACTCGCACAAAATAGCCTCTATTGTTCTGAAGGAACTAGGATTGCAACCATACCAGGTAGACAGCTTGCAGAGAGTACCTTACGAACAACTGTTCAACGCAGGAATCAAAGCTGTAGAAACCACACGTATTGAAGCTGAACAAGAAGGCTTTGATTGTTTCATATTTGGGCTTAGCCCAGTAGTCGATGGCGATGTATTGCCTACCCAGCCTTTTGACAAACAGGCGCCCGAGGTGTCAAGGGACATTCCAATGATGATCGGATCTACCTTGAACGAATTCTGCAAAGCTTCCTATGTACCTTTTTTCCGTAACCTGTCGGAAGAGAAAGTTATGGAACAAATCAATCAAAAATTCGGCAGTCGCAGCAACGACTACCTACAAGCATTTGCTAAAGCCTATCCTAACTACAAACCACAAGACCTGATTGACATTGACAACCGTTTCCGAGTATTTGCTACCAAGCAAGCAGCTTTGAAGGCAAAGCAAGAGGGAGCCGCCGTATATACCTATCTATTTACATGGCAATCACCGGCAATGGATGGCATATACCGCGCCTACCATTGTATGGAAATTCCATTCGTCTTTAATAACGTAGTATTGCAAGCATCCATGACAGGTGGTGGAAGAGAAGCACGCGTTTTAGCCGATAAGATGAGCCGAGCCTGGATAAACTTTGCACATACCGGTAACCCCAATGCAGAAGGGCTTCCTCTATGGATACCTTACACCGAAAAAGAAGCTACTATGATATTCGACAATCAATGTGAAGTAAAATATGGTTTTGACAGGGAGCTAACCAATATCCTCGGAGATTTTCTCCCTCTGCCATTTTAGTCAAAATCCCATTTTCATCACATTTCTTTATCAACTTATGAATACACTATTTCCTAATAACAACTAAATATCTGATATAAGTTATGAAGGACGCAAAATCTAACCATGAAATATGGATTGCCAACGACCATAGAGGTTACCCTCTGAAATGTTTGATCACAAACTATCTTACAAAGAACGATATTCCATTTAAGGACATTGGAAGTAATTCCGAAGAAACAGTCCGGTATCCCTATTATGCAGCTACAGTAGCGCATGCTGTCTCCCAAGGTATTGTAAAAAGAGGCATTCTTATCTGCTCTACCGGAATTGGCATGAGTATCATGGCTAACAAATTCAAAGGTGCACGGGCCTCACTATGCACCGATACCTATATGGCAAAAATGACCCGTAAGCATAATGATTCCAATATATTATGCTTAGGTGGTAAAATTACTGGAGACTTCGAAGCTATAGCTATCCTTGATATATGGCTCAATACAGACTTTGAGGGAGAAAGGCATAGTCTCTCTCTCAAAGAAATAGCAGAAGTCGAAGATGTAATATACAACCCTGAAGATTGGGTTCCTAATTTCAGAATAAATAAAGAATAGATATACAGCTAATTAGTAATAAATAATGTATAATCAGAAAATGAGAGATACTTGGATAGCAATGTTTATTGTGTTGGGCTTCGGGGTTGTTCCCTTTCAGAAAGCATTCCCACAAGAAAAAATGACTGTATCTGTAGAAACTATAGTTGACAAAATCCGTGGTGGTTTATTGGGACAAATGTTAGGAAACCTAAACGGGCTTCATCATGAGTTCAAATATAATGATTTACCAGGAAATGTATTGAATTATACCCCTGCTCTGCCTAACGGCGCCCGAACAGATGATGATACTGATTTTGAGTGGCTCTATATTTATGAAATGCAGAAAAAGCGGGAAGTTTTTTTAGATCCCGAATACATTGCAAATATTTGGATAGAACATGTGAACGACGGCGTATGGTTTTCCAACCGTTTTGCTCGTTATTTAATGGATATTGGATTTAAACCTCCTTACACTGGATATACAGAATTCAATCCTTGGGCTGAGTTCAATATTTCCGGTCAGTTCCTATGCGAAACATTTGGGCTTATAGCCCCAGCGATGCCACAGACAGCAGCCAAAATTGGGCTTAACTATACTACTGTAGCAATTAACAGCGAACCAGCGCAGACTACCCAATTGTTCACTACTATGATAGCAACAGCTTTCGTTGAAAGTGATATGGACAAAATAATAGATGCCGGTGTAGCAGCCCTCGACAACAAAAGTATAATCAAGCAAATCATTACTGATATAAGGCAATGGTATAAAGAAAATCCTGCCGATTGGCGAAAAACAAGAATACTCTTGAAAGAAAAATATATGAAAGAGGGGGGTAGACTGCGGGATAGAAACGGATATGAATTTAATACAGGAGCCATCATTGCAGCATTATTATATGGCAATGGAGATTTTGCCGAATCAATCAAATTATCATTCAATTTGGGTTGGGATGCCGACTGTAATGCAGCAACTGTGGGTACCATCCTTGGGACCATCAAAGGATATCGTTGGATGATGACCCAAAACAAACCCAATGAGCCCTTGTGGCAGGTTGTTGACAGGTATAGAAACACCTCACGCAACAATATGCCTATGAATGAAACCATTACTAGCTTTGCTGATCGTCTGATTGAACTATTTGAAATGATTAATACCGAAAACGGAGGAAGCAAAAAACTCAAAAGCAATATAATGGTGTATGAGATTCCAACCGAAAGCCCTTCTCCTGTTACTTTTTTAGTTCAATCAGACAGAAAATCTGAACTTCGTAGAAGTTTCGACAAACAAATTAAGATTGACTTCAACAGTGATAATCGGGAAGTAAGAGCCAAAGCTACTTATATGGCTATCTGCCTTGATATGGACGAATTATTCCAAAAAGAGAATCCCCAAAAATGGGAAGCTGCCTGCTACGAATTAAGTGGATACTGGAAAATAATGAGTAATATCTTTGAAGTTATACATGGCAACTCAAAAAATATTCTTGAATTCTCAAAAAAATTTCAAAAAGCTGGCTTTAAAACCCCACTAAAGAGAAGTGAGGACAGAGATAATAATATATATACCGATAAAGAATTTTGGAAAGATCCTAAAACTCTTTACAAATGAGGATACTCAAAGAATAAGATCTAAGTTATGTAGAAAATACAACGGAGACTGAATTCCAAGGGAAACAGTCTCCGTATAATAATAATACCTGCCTGAGAATAATATTTAGCGTTCGATACAACTGTACTATCCTAACTTCCTTAAAAACCTACCTTGCAAGCATGATATCTTTTAAAGCAGGGAAGAATAAGTTTAGTAACAGGGATTTGTATCACAATAGGGCACACCCTCAATATAGATATTTTTAATTATTATTTATCAGCAAATAAGGGATTACTTACTAAAATCTCTCGGAGCCGGCACAGGCGGTAACGGTTTACGGTTCTGCAATTCCTTCATCACCTCTTCAATAGCCTTGTTCAACTGTTCATCTTCACCGTTCCACTCCTTAATCGGGTCATTATCAATCAGGATATCGGGATCTACACCATGGTTTTCGATGATCCACTGCCCCGTTTTGACATCGTAGCTGGTGAAGAAAGGAACACGGATATCCGTGCCGTCCATATAAGGAAGAGGGCCACTGATACCAATAATTCCACCCCAGGTACACGTTCCGATCAACTTACCGAGCCCCAATGCACGGAATCCCCAAGGGAAGAGGTCG
The DNA here is from genome assembly GCA_030843315.1 of Bacteroidaceae bacterium. Classification (GTDB taxonomy): domain Bacteria; phylum Bacteroidota; class Bacteroidia; order Bacteroidales; family Bacteroidaceae; genus Bacteroides. Next base: position 18,761 of record JAUUPT010000035.1, read on the forward strand.
CCATCGGAAGCAGAATATTTGTTTATCAGGCAGACTTTAGGACCGACCTGTACGGCATCGGGCACAGTACCGATGCGCTTTGAACCACGTCTCATCGTCAGACGATAAGGTTCACGGGACAGACGTTCCAGAATCATCGGTGAAACATTACCACCACCATTCGCACGATCGTCTATGATCAAGCCTTCCTTATCAAGCTGGGGATAGAAGTAACGGGCAAATTCATTCAAACCTTCCGGTCCCATATCGGGGATATAAATATAACCGATACGGCCTTTTGAAACCTCGTCCACCTTCTTCAGATTACTCTGTACCCAATTATAATGATAAAGAGGATATTCATCTTCGAGCGGGCTGATTACAATTTTCCGCGCACCTGCCAACTGGGGTTTGCCGTTCAGCGAAATCTCCGTCGGCACACCGGCTTTACCTACCAGCAAAGCATACAGGTTCTTCACCGAACTGGTAGGTATACCATCGATAGCGACAATGTATTCTCCTGCCTTAGCTTCGATACCCGGCTCCGTGAGCGGCGAACGCAGTTCTTTACTCCAGGAAGCTCCGGTAAAAATCTTGTCCAAGCGGAAGAAACCACTCTTGTCCGCTGAAATTTCAGCACCCAGCAGTCCGGTCTTGATGCGTGCCGGCCTATCCGTCTCACCCGGGTTGACATAAGCATGCCCGCAGTTCAACTCACCGATCATTTCACCGATAAGGTAGTTCAGGTCGAGGCGTGTCTTTACATAAGGCAGTAGCACTGCATATTTCTGTTTGACGGCCTTCCAGTCCACTCCATGCATATTTTCCTGATAGAAACCGTCGCGGTAAGCACGCCACGCCTCATCAAAGATTTGCGCCCATTCCTTGGGATAATCTACCGGGATGGACATATTGTCGAGATTGACGGAAGCAGACAAATCGGCTTTTCCACCGGGGATATCCGTCACATAGAGCTGGTCGCCCTTGTAGAACAAAGCCTTCTTGCTACCCGGAGTGACTTGCATGAAAGCACCTTCAGCCACAAGATCATCTTTCTGTTCTTCCAGGTCGTAGACTCTGGTGTTGCCGCTTCCATAATCACCGTAATAAATCTTCTTGCCATCCGAATAGAAGTTGGCATAATACGAAGCAGAAAGCGGCAAGCGGATGATACGGTCGGTAATGCCATCGGCATCGAACTTCACAAGGGCAGAAGCCGTTCCAACCTTTGCGTCTTTCTTATCGGCAGCGGCCTTTCCAGTGGTCGCCTTCGAGGCTTCCGCTTCAGCATCAGTACTCACCACAGCATCTTTCTGCAGGAAGGGCGACGGGGTATCTTTGGACAGAAGAGCCAAATAAACTCCATACATCTTAGTATAAACATGATTCCACTCCAACGAGCCATACGTCGGATTGAAGTCGCGGGCAGACGAGAATATCAAATATTTGCCATCGGTACTGAACGCCGGTGAAGAAGAATTATACCATTTATCGGTTACTGCATACTCCTTCTTCCCCGCAATATCGTAAACATATACAACTGTGATTTCATTATCCGCATCGCGGGTGTAGGTCAGCCAATTGTTATCCGGCGAGAAAGTCACGTCATCCGGTTCGCCCATGGGGTCTTGCAGCAATACCGTTACCCGGCGCGATGCCACATCCAGCAGGTTGATACGATTCTTGCGGTCGGTATAAACAATCTTTTTGCTGTCCGGGCTCCAGTCAAAGGTCCGGATATAGGTATCGTTATTCTTCGTCAGTTGCACCGGATTGCCTTCGACAGCATCCTGGAGATAAAGTTCCGTCTCGCCGGTAGCATCAGAGATGTAAGCGATGAACTTACCGTCAGGCGACCATTGGGCATCACGTTCGTGTGCACCGGGAGTACGGGTGATATTTTTCGTCACACCCTTTGCAGCTGGAACGTTGAACACCTCGCCGCGCGCCGTAACCGCTACCCGTTCTCCGTCAGGAGAAGCGCTGGCGGCAGTCAGGTACTTCGCACCTTTCTTGATGGCAGTACGGGCATAGATATTATCCGAAGCCAGGACGATATTTACTTTTTCCGGCCGACGGGTAGAAGCATCCATCTTATAGATGTATCCACCATTCTCAAATACAATCGTATTGCCGGAAGCACTCGGGAATTTGACATCGTACTCGGTGAAGTTGGTTACCTTTTCCGTTTGCCGGGTCTTTGTGTTGTAAACGAAAATATTCATCGTGCGGTCGCGGTCGGAAATGAAAAAGATGTCATCACCAATCCACATGGGGAAAATGTCCTGAGCAACGTTGTCCGTGATGTTTTCTACAGACTTTTTCCCGGGATTATAAATCCAGATATCATCAGCCATACCACCTTTGTAGTATTTCCAGGTGCGGAATTCGCGCATGGTACGATTGTAGGCCAGCTGCTTCCCATCTGGCGAGTAACTGCAGAAACCGCCCTCGGGCAGAGGGATGGCATCGGGCAATCCGCCTTCCTGGTTCACGGCATAGAGCTTGCCTGAAAAGCCTGAACTGATGCGATTACGATATATGATCTGTTTGCCGTCGGGAGTCCAGGTCATCACGATGTTATTGGGTCCCATGCGGTCGCCCAGGTCATCGCGGGCATTCGTTGCCGTATAAGTCAGACGTTGCGGCTCCCCGCCTGCAGAGGGCATGGTGTACACTTCCGTATTACCATCATACTGTCCCGTAAAAGCAATCGTCTTGCCATCGGGTGAAAAACGGGGGAACATTTCATAGCCTACATGCGAGGTCAAACGCTGTGCCTCCCCGCCCGAAGCAGAAACTTTGTACAAATCGCCTGCATACGAGAAAACGATCTCGCTACCATTCGTAGCCGGAAAGCGCAGTAAACGTGCTTCGCCTGCTGCAGAAAGCAGTGCAGACATACCGGTCAGAAGAAATAAGGATAAAAGAATTTTCTTATTCATGCTGTTTTAGAATATTAGTCAACATGCAAAAGTAAGAAAATATTCAAGGATTATACGATAAAGACTTGCAAAATCGGCGCAGATTATATTTAACCACAAAGCTGCAAATCCAGAAGCGTACGGAAAGGAATACTTCTATTGAAGCAGTGAAGCCCCCGGATTATTAGCAAACTCTCCCGGCTTTATTCCGAATTGTTTCTGGAAACACTTGGCAAAGTAGGACGGGTTATTGAAGCCCACCATATAGCAGATTTCATTGACGCGGTATTTATTCTCCGAAAGCAGGATGGCAGCTTTCTTCAGGCGCACAATCTGTATCAGCTCATTGGGTGTGATATTGGCCAGCGTCTTGATTTTGGCAAACAGGCCGGAACGGCTGATGCAAAGTTGCTCGGCCAGGAAATCAACAGACAAGTCCGAGTTGGAGAAGTTTTGTTCTATAATCTCATTGACGCGGGTCAGGAATTTGTTGTCCATAGAGTTGCTGGCGATGCTGTTCAGAGGCACCATCGGCATCTTGGAGAACTTCTGGCGCAACAGGTTGCGCAAGTCCAGAAGATTCTTGATACAGGCTTCCAGATATTGCACGGAGAAAGGTTTCTCGATATAAGCATCCGCGCCGCAGTCCATACCCTCTATCTTGGAATTGGTATCCGTTTTGGCAGTCAGCAAGATGAATGGAATATGGCTGATAGCCTGGTCGGCCCGCAAGGTTTTACAGAATTCCACGCCATCCATGCGGGGCATCATCCAGTCACTGACAATGAGGGTCACCTCATTCTTTTTCAGCTTCTCCAATGCTTCTATTCCGTCTTCTGCCGTCAGTATGGAATACTGGGCGGAGAAACTGCTCGAAAGGAAGTTCAGCATTTCTTCGTTATCATCCACAATCAGCATCATGGGTTTATCTTTGGAAGAGGCTACCGGCAGACTTTCCAATAAAATATCTTCAGGAATTGCCGGGTTAAGGACATTTGCTTCCCCTTCCTGTGTCGCGGCATTGACCTGCTCGATGGGGAGCGTCACGATGAACGACGAACCCTTATTGATTTCAGACTCTACCTCGATGCAACCGTTGTGCGACTCCACAATGCTCTTCACAATGCTAAGACCGATACCCGTACCGGGCTTATTGTCCATAGCCTGGTAGAAGGGATTGAAGATTTTCTTCTGATCATCTTCACTGATGCCGATGCCATTATCAGTCACTCTAATTGTAAACGTATGTTGTTCGGGCTGCACGGTGCACGAAAGGACGACTTTGTCTTTCGTATATTTGCTGGCATTCGTCAGCAGATTACTAATCAACTTGGTAATTGCCTCACTGTCTACCATCGCCGTAAAGTCGGCATCGGGATACTCCACTTCCAGATGGGCGTCGTGCTGGGTGATAAACGGCGTGAACCGTTCGCAAACAGCCTGAAGCAGTTGACGGATATTGTACGAAGCATATCTGATAGATATACCCTCCTGCTCCACCTTGCGGAAATCCAGCAATTGATTCACCAGGAACAGCAGCCGCTGGCTATTACGGTCGATGATATTCAAATCATCCCGCAGCGCAGCGGGTATCGGTATCGACGACCTCATCATCTTCTCCAAAGGACCGATGATGAGCGAGACCGGAGTGCGGATTTCATGGGCTATCATGGTGAAGAACTTAATCTTGGCCTCATGCACTTCTTTCTCTTTACTCACATTCAACTGGTTGATTTCCGCCGTATGCTTCTTCTCCGTCCGCCTCAGCAAGAAACGAATAAAGAAAGTCAGGACTACACAAGCCAATATGAAATAAAGAATCTTAGAAGCTGTACTCCAATAGAAAGGAGGGTGAATGGTTATTTTCAGGCTTGCTTCCCGGTCACTCCAAATACCGTCGTTGTTGGTAGCTTTCACTTTGAAGGTATAAGTACCGGCGGGCAGATTGGTATAGGTAGCTTTGTTCTGAGACCCAACATAGTTCCACTCTTTGTCGAACCCTTCCAGCTTATAAGCATACTGGTTCTTCTCCGGCGTACAATAGCTCAAGGAGGCATAAAGAAGGCTGAATACATGGTCTTTATAAGATAATTCCAGTTCTTCCGTCAGGTTCAACGCTTTCGGCAATAATTCATCGCCTATCCGTATTTCTTTATTGAAGACCTCCAATCCCGTAATAACCACCGGAGGAAGCACTTTATTGGTTTTAATCTGGTAAGGATAGAAAGCGTTGAAACCATTGACCGAGCCGATGTAGATTTTCCCGTCGGATGCCTTCAAAGCTGCATTAGGAAGGAATTGCTCACTTTGCAACCCGTCACTTCGCGTAAATACCTGGCTGCTCTCCCCCGGTACATAACGAACCAACCCTTTGGTAGTAGTCAGCCACAAGACGCGCTGGTCTTCAACAATGGCACTAATATTATGGCTGGGAATCTCCAGAGGAACTGCCTCGAACGAATCTTCGTCGGCATTATATTTGCAAAGTCCGTTCATGGTTCCCACCCACATATTTCCGTTGCTGTCTATCAGCGTACAACTCACCTGGTCGTTAATCAGGGAGCCTGCCTCGTCGCTGTGCATATAGTCCTTCCACGTCTGTTTCTCCGGGTTATACTTGAACAAGCCTTTCCCCTGCGAGGAGAACCAGATGTTGCCATCGGCATCCTGGTCTATATCCATCACCCATGCATCAAGGTTCCTTATCCGGGTAAAGTTGTCCCTTTCCCGGTTATACAGATTCACGCCGGACATGGAGGATACCCAAATCCTTCCTTCACGGTCTTTGAAGATGGCGTAGGAACTGGTTCCGTCAAGGGTATTCGGGTCGCCCGGTTTCGAGGTATAGACTCTGAAGGTGCCTGTCTTGGTATTCAGCACATTCACTCCGCCCGTATAGGTACCAATCCATAAATCATCGCCGTCCATGCAGAGGGCATGCACGTTGTGATAGGAAAGGCTGTTCCTGTGTTCATCGGGCAGGTAGTGGGTGAAATGCTTGTCTTTCGGCGAGAAGCAGTTCAAGCCCCCGTCATCCGAAGCAATCCAAAGGCGACCGTGGGAGTCTTCGCAGAAACGCCCGATGACAGTACCGTTCACAGAATTGGAGAAGCGCGAATGGGCGAAATTTTCAAATTGTCCGGTGCTGGGCGACAGATAATTTACGCCACCATAGAAGGTTCCTATCCAGATACCACCTTCACGGTCTTTCACGATGGGATAGACAAAGCGGTTGGACAATGAATAAGGCTTCGTTTCATCTTCCGTAAAAAGCTGGTGTTCACTGGTAAGGGTATTGAACAGCAAGAGTCCGTCATCCGAGCCTATCAGCAGTTGGTGAGGGGCATATTCCATCATGGAGTGAATGTGCGTAGCGCCCCTGCCGTCCGAGGGATGCAGATAGGTGACTGCCTTTCCGGTATAACGGTCTATCTTTTGCAGACCGCATTCCCAGGTTCCCAGCCAAAGCGAATGTTCGGAGTCTTCCAGCATCACCAGGGAGTTAGACTCATATTTGCCCGTCTCATAGGTGATGGAGAAAGGTTCGAACCGGTTTTCCGCTTTATTCAGTTTGGAGACGGTGGGGGTTCCCCAGTTGGTAACAGCCCATATCTGATTCTCACTGTCTATCAATACGCTTGCCATGAGGCCGTTGGCGTCTTTGAACTCGTAGTGTTCCAAATAGCGCTTCGAAATGCTGTATTTGAAGATGCCCTGCCCCACGGTGGAGAACCACAGGTTGCCGTCCCGGTCTTCAGCAATATGGTTCACATTGGTCTGAATGCGGATACCGCCGTCTGTAGTAAGGTCAAACTTCTCAAAACTCTCGGTCACATAGTCATATATATAGATACCGTTGTCAGTCCCTACCCAGATGTTATCGGTTGTATCATACAGAGACGAGATGTAGTCGTTGACTCCTTGCGGACAAAGTTTGTACACCTTTATGGTCGTACCGTCATAACGATTCAGCCCGTCGTCCGTCCCCAGCCACATAAAGCCGTATTTATCCTGCATAATAGCACGCACGGTGTTGGAAGATAGCCCGTTCTCTACAGAAAAGTGGCGGAACCAGAAGTCTGTAGGAGCTGCCGGAAGTATCAACGGAATAACGACGGCTATAATAGCAAGGATATATTTTCTCATTTCTTCATCGGATATTGACTGAGACGTCTATTTTACAAAGGTTTGCTCCCTGTAACTTTGATACGATAGGGCCATTGGGCATCTTTTCCACCCGGTTCCGGATTCATCCAGTGTTCCGTAGGCGCTCCCATTACTACCAGCCATAAGTTAGCCAAAGCTACATCTTTGGGAGCTGTAAAAATAATACTTTTTTCACTATTATTGTACATTTCCCCATAAATAGATTTGCCTTCGGCGGTTATGGCAACAAAACCATAGCGCCAACCCGCCTTATCGGTATGGATTGCGTTGTATCCTTTTACTCCGGCTTCTCCGCAGAATTCAATACTTACCTTCTCGCCCAGCTGGGGTACAGCCAACGGGATGGCATTGAATCCGTAGTTCTCAGGGCAATTCTCCGGCGCTATCGCGTACCATCCATCCGATTGGGCAGTCAGCCGAGTAGTATATTTATTGGCATACGGGCGTGTTTCCGTCCAGACACGCGGAAAGTCCCAGTTGATGAAGTGACGACAGGCATCGAACATCTCGTCACAGAATTGTTTCTGGTCCAGCCCTATCTGCCGCTTGTACGTAATTACCGGGTCTTCGCCCCGCTTGCCCTGCCGATAGAGTTCGGCAATGAGAGGCAATCCGTGTTTCATTCCCCAATATTCCAGCACGTAGGGCGAGTGGTAGATATTCTCCAAATGGAGATATGCCTTATGTGTCAGCTTCGTGAACGCGTCCCAGTGGTACTTTTCGTCCGTAATCCATTCCGGGTTGACCTGCCACAGCATCCATTGCGAAGTCATCTCGAAGAATCCGCATCCGCCCCAGGCTTCACCTTGTCCGTCGCAACTGATTTGCGACTGGAAGCTATGTCCCAGTTCATGGGCTATGCAGTTCAGTTTTTCGTCCTGCACACGGTTGGGGGCGATCCATAAGGCTCCGATTTCTCCATCATAATCGCCACCGTATGCCGTTCCGTCCAATGAGTAGTTCAGCATCACCATCATGCGATACTTGTCGCACTTGGAACCGGGACGCGAGAATTGCAACGTATCGCGGAAGAAGCAGTAAAAGCGTTCCAACTTCTCCATCAGGTTAGGCAGATTCACTCGCATATCGTGCCCTTCCAACTGAGGGGGATTGGAAAGGTCATTGCCGAACCCTTTCTCCCAGAAGATGGCAAAGTTGTCAGTGCAAGCCATGCGGTGATAACTCCACTTGCTTTCAGGATTCTGCAAATCCATTCCCTGCAAGTCTTTGGGGATGTAGATGGCTTTGCCGGAAGGAACAGAAACCGGCGTAGCATTCTGCGCCTTCAAGCCCAGACCGACGGCTAAGGCAAAAATGAATAAAAGGATGTATTTCTTCATTATCTTAATTAATTTTATTCTTGACGGATAGTTATAAGTTACTGTTTTTTCTGCAGTAATCTTTACATTCAGTAATATGAAGCGATTCCACCGTTCTCCCCGGCACCGGGGAAGGCTATGTTCCCCGGTGTCGGAGAGGGTGTTCCCCGGTGCCGAACCCCTCGTTCCCCGGTGCCGGAGAAGCACCCTGCCTGTAGGGGCTACAGGCAGGGATGGGATAAGGCTGCTAATTCTGTTCTTCTGTAGGAGCAATATTTGACAACTCAACGGTATATACAAGGGTTACTGAACCTCCCTTGTACAAAAGGTTATGCTTCGGCTTGACCGTTCCACTGAAAGAGATGGCACCGGCATAAGTTTCATAAGCCTTCTTCATCTTGGATACAATCAGATACATACCTTCACAATCACCTAACTGAACAAACATATTAGGTTGCTCGTATACAGGAACAATTATCCATTCACGGAGTTCTTCACTGTACGAAAGCGTGCCCAGCACATTGTTCACACTGATAGGTTTCCGGTCTTTGGGGACAACCACCTCCGGTTTTTCTTCATACGGTTTACTTACATTTTCGTTATCCCCACAAGAAGTAAGGGACAAGGTCAGCACACACAACAGACAAGCCAACAGGCTCACCTGAAACAGGGAAAAGTTCAAGCGTTTCATAATACTGATATTTTTAGGTTATTAGACTGTTTTACAAACTCAAAGATAAAAAAAGAGGTTGATAAAATCACTCTTTAAAAGCAATAAAGCGGATGAAACGGGTTCTCCAACTGTTTCATCCGCTTCATCCGCAGTATCAACGTCCGCTATTAAAACTGCATATTGATTACAAAGGTAGCCTTATACTGAGTACCTCCCTTTGTATATACCAATGTCGGTTTAATGGTGTATTTCTTTCCGGCTACGCTGCTACCCGGCTTATGACCATATTTCAGGATGAATGCATCTTTATCATATTCAATCCAAATAGGATCATTATTACCCCATGAGCCTTGGTTACCTTCGGCTGTACAGTAGAATCCGCCATTAGCCGTATAGGTATAAGAATAAGTTCCATCCGTTTGCAACAAACCGAAAGCAACTTTTCCTTCAGCCGGATTTGAGGTCTGTTCATTTGCAATGGTCAACGTATTCCCACTCAACACACTGGGCTGCATAACGAAAGCTTGCGCCAGTTTCTGAATATCTCCATTAGCCTGCAAATCAATAGTTCCCAAATCATAACCTTCCGTAGCCGCATCACAATTAAAGTTATATGTAAACTCTATATCCTTAGGATCGGCATCCGTATCAATATTAAAACTGCCCAACAGGTCGGTTCCGTTAAACTTCACTTTATAAGGCCATTGGTCATCATTCAGTTCTTTTTCATCCCACGGATGGGCTTTATACTGCTTGGGGGCACCTAATACCACAAAGAATAACTTCTTAGTATTGGCAGGAACCGCAAATTCTGCTGTATTCGTTGCTTTCTGATTCATTTCCCCATACACACGGGTACCGTCTTTCTGTAAAGCAACAAATCCATAGCGCCATCCGGCATTGCTCGCAGTACCGACATTGTATTTGTCTACATTCCCTTTCACGACTTCCGATTCCATGTATTCTCCCGGATCATCGGCAGCCAAAGCCGAACCCGGTGCCAGTCCCTCGAAGTCGACAGAGATAGTGTTTCCTGCCTGCGGAACATTCAGCGCAATGACATTGAATCCCGTTGTACTGGGACAGCTGGCATATGCAACCTGATAATATCCATCTTCTATCTGATAAAGTTTAGTTGCATATTTACCGATATATCCATCTGAATAATCGCGTATACGGTCAATATCAAAGGTAGCCATTCGTGCAGCATAATCATAGAGTTCCGTACTCATCACTTCCCACTGATTGCCACAGTACAGACGCATATATGTTCCGATTGCATCTTCCGGTGAAACAGATTTCTTCCAGATCTCACCCAAAGTTTCTATGCCATGCTTTTGTGTCCAGTAATACTGTAACCAGTAACTGGCATAGCGCATCCATTCATGCTCAAAGTGACGGTGGTAGTTTGCCAACCATACATCGAAATGATAATTGGGGAACAATTCTCCGGGATAATCCTGATAAGATTGCCATTGTGCACACTGTTCCCAGAAGCCGTTACCTCCATTGCTGCCTTCATAACCATAACGGAAACCATGCTTCAGGTCATCCGTAGCACCCTGGAACAGTTTGTCGCAATACACCTGATATTGGAAACTATGTCCTATCTCATGAGCGATGGTAGAGCCGACAGGCTGGCAAGTACTGGGATTTACCCACAGTGCACCAATCGTATTGTCGTAACCGGAGCCTGTAGCAAGCCACTCTGTCTGATACAAAAGATAGATTTCCATCTTGTATTTATCCAGATAGGACTTACCTTGTCCCAACTCTGCAAATTTCAATACCTCGATATTCGTTTTATAGAATTGTTCTGCTTTCTTCAACAAATCATCAATATCCACACGCAAAGCTGCATCCACAGTTTCTGCATTCGGATCATCACCAAAGCCTGCTTCCCAGAATACAAAGAAGTGTTCACTCTGCTTGCTGCGGAACCAAGACCATTTGGCATCACTACGGAACATATTCATATTGCTGAATTCCGCCGGCTTATAATACTTATCAAGGTCTTTCACATCTGCTTCATCCATAATTTCAAGTGAAGTTCCGGCTTGTGCCACGCTAACCTCTTTCTTAGTAGTTCCACAAGCTAAAACAACCGTAGCAGTACGAGTTTCCTTATTCGTATTTCTCTTTAGAGTCAGCCCCAGTTTCATCATTCCGCCAATTCCCTTGTCCGCTGAAAGAGTCAGCCAGCTTGCTGCATCAGTTTCTTTCAAAGTTGCAGTCCACGACGTCAAAGCAGTGAAACTGACAGATGCATAAGTATCTTCCGCCTCTAATGAGAAAGAGAGTTGGTCTTCGCCAATGGTTATCATATCCCCTTTTACATCGTCTTTATCGTCACTGCATCCCGTCAAGAGAGGACAGATACCCAGCATCATGCACATCAGCATTTTGCCGATCTGTTTTATTAAGAGTTCTTTTTTCATAATTCTTATAGCTTTTAAGATATAGAATAGGGAGCGGAATTATTCCACTCCCTACAATCTATAGTTCTCTATTACTCAGCAGCTCCTACCTTGACAGTCAGATTTACTGTAACAAGACCACCATTACAAGAGATTAAATACTTAGAAGTAACAGTTGTATTGGGTACACAACTTTCCGGATGATTACCTGCATACAAATAGAGTGCAGTTTCCGAACTTCCAAGACAACAGAATACTACGCTTTCCGCACCATATTTACATACCTCACCGGCTGCATTCAACCAATACCCCGGGACATCACTGGTATATTCGGGATCGTCTTCACTAACCTCACCGCAGTATATCTTCAAATCTCCACTGATTCTTGCCTGATGAATCTGATAAGTAGTCATTTTAAAGGCTTCACGAAGTGCATCCTTCACATCAAACTGTACATTACTAAAAGTATTATCCCACGGCTTTTCAATGGTAACATCTAATACTGCATCCGTAACCGGTTCGCCTGCAGGCGGTGTTTCCGGATCTTCATAAGCTATGATGTTAACAGTGATATTTATCATTGCAATCTTACTGTTTGCCAGGAAGCCATATTTCACGGTTACGCTATATCCACCTTCCAGTGCATTCGGCATTTGTCCTACACGCAGGACGTCCAGATCCTCTTCTTCAGCCTCATCGCCTAACCCATAATATTCGACAAATATACCGGCATCATCTCCATAAGAACCTGCAAATCCGTCGAGGTCATACCAGAAGCCATTGGTTGCACTTGTTTCCTGCGCATAACTTCCGTCTGCATTAACACCGATAATCTGTGCATCATCCAATGAAGATATTCCCAAGTCATTCAGCACTTGTGCACGGTCAAAAGTCAAAGGATCTGAGTCAAAAGCCGATCTTGGATTCATTTCTATAGTCAAATCCTGTGTGCTGACAACTGTTGCTGTTATCTGCCCCTTTTCTTTAGGTATTGCCGTAATAACAATTGCTACACGCAAATCCTGATACTTCAGGCATTCAATGAACTTAACATTCTTACCAGCTTCCAGCAGTCCTGGCATTTGACCTACGTTGAAATAGCCTTCTTCAGCATTGTATTCTGCAAATACTCTTGCATTATCTCCCCAGGAAGTAGTGTTACCATCTTTGTCCCACCAGTGTCCCCAATAAGAGTTTGTATTAGAGTTTGTCATATTATCGGCATGGGTAGTACCTTCAATGCAGAAGCCTGTAATACTCGGAGCATCCGGATAAGGTTTATCTGTTCCCATATTAGCAATACCCTGTGCTAATTGAGTGGGGGTAATTCCAAAAAGATCAGCGATCTTAACCGTATCAATATAAACAAATGCACCGTCATATCCATTTGAAAGGATTGTAATTTCAGCATTATATTCCAATATCAGATTGGCGTTAATAGAATTCTTCTGCGCTTCCTTGATAGAATCCTGACGCGCCAGTTCTGCCGTTTCTTCATCAGTAAGAATGTGTTCGCCCCATACATCCGTATTGTCTCCGCAACCAACTAAGCCGGACATCAGCAAAGCAAAGCATACGAGGTAAAAATATATCTTTTTCATATTATTCTCTTTTTTAAGGGTTATTACTTATTCAGTAGCTCCGGTGTAACCTGCATTCTGTTTCAGGTTAAGATTAGATCTCATAGACTGTTCCGGAATCGGGAAATAATTCCAATGAGACTCTGTGGTGGCATCTTTACAGAACCATGACTTACCATTATAGACACTACGTCCATCAGTCATCTTGAAGCGAATCAAATCCTGACGACGATGCTGTTCACCGACAAACTCCCAGCCCAGATCGTCCAGTAAGCCACCCAGTTCAATATCAGCGCCACCTTCCGTAGTAGATACATAAGAAGCCGGATCCCAGTTAGCATAACCTTCACAAGTATATTCACTATGCCCATAATTATAATTACTTCCACCTTTCAGTTGGGCTATCGTACGAACAGCTTTTGTTGCAGCATCGAACGAGCGTTTTCTAACCTCTGTTACCAAATCTGCAGCCGTTTGTTCATCACGTCCCAGACGAAGCAAACATTCAGCCTTAATAAACATAGCATCGGCCAAACGGAAAATAGGTATATCATCGGCGATTGTACCATACTCACCAGCCACAACTTCATATTTTACCATGCGATAACCTTCTTGTTTATAAGCGCCCGGTTTATCGATGGAATGTACATTCTTATTATAGTTCAGAATACCTTCGCCTGCCCAGTCATCTTCTGCATACTCAATGTAATCACCTGCTTGAGGAGTATAAGTTCCATCAGAGTTCTTCACAGCTTTCTTCTGCTTACCTCCTGTCCAGGTATCTGTCAGACGTTTATCTGCTGTATCATAAGAGTCTATGAACTGAGGAACAGCACAACTACCGTTTGTTGCATTAGCTGTACAACCAAATGCTTCCAGTCCCACTTGCGGGAAAGAATAGGTGTGTAACAGGAAATGCTTGGCATGAGTTCTATCTTGCGGTATTGCAAAGATGATCTCCGGATTTTCATCTATATTCTCACGGAAACAATCGCTATACTTTGCAGCCAAAGTATAGCCACCCTTATCAATAACTTCGTTCGCTTCGGCTAACGCAGCTTCATAGCCATCATTATCAGAAGTACCCAAATATACATTCTTATTCAGATAGAGTTTAGCAAGTGCCATGCACACAGCCCAGCGGTTACCATAACCAAAGTTCTTTTCAGTGCCGATAGTTTCCTTTATCTCAGTAAACTCTTGTACACAGAAATCATATACTTCTTGTGCTGTATTCTGTTCCGGCAAGTATCCATCCGGCACATTCAAAGTAGTTTCCAAAGGCACATTACGGAAATAATCCAATAACTGATAATAAGTCATGGCGCGGAAAAAACGCATCTGCGCACGATCAGCAGCATTTTCTTCAGGCATTACGTCAAGCACTTTATTGCAATAGCCAATACTGGCATAAGCAAAATTCCAGATATTCTCAGCATGTCCTAAGTTATAATTCCAGGTATGCTTATGAAGATTCACATAAGAATCTCCCCAACCAATACCAATACGGAAAGGAACCATATACTGGTCAGTACATTGCTCATTCAGTTCCCAAGAGCCAAACCAAGAACAGTGCATATAGCGATATTGTGCAATAGCTTGTCCCATCATAGAAGCAACATCTTTTTCAGCATTAAAATCGATGTTTGTATCATTCAACTTACTATATAAGTTTTCCGTCAAATCTGTGCAGGCAGTCATACTCAACATACCGCCCGCCATCAAGCCCATAAAGGCATTCTTTATATATTTTTTCATAATCTATTTCAATTAAAAGGTTAGATTTACTCCAACTGTAAATGAACGGGTGGTAGGATATTTATCCTGCGGGTCAATGCCCGGTGACAGGTAGTCATTGGATACTTCCGGGTCGATACCTGAATAACCTGTAATGCAGAACAAATTCTGTGCAGACAGATAAACACGTGCATAGTTAATGAACTTATTTATTTTTCCTGTCAGAGGAAGTTCATAGCCTAATGTTACATTAGTCAACTTCAAGAAGTCACCACTTTCCAAATGATCGCTCCAGAATCCCTGTCCCATAGAATTGGACAAACGTACCATCTTCTGCTTGCCGGTAGCTTCGTCAATATAAGGTGTACCATCCACATTGATAGCGGCATGGTAGTCCGCAGCCGATTTCAAGCGATTGTAAGCCACTGAATTGTTTTCGTAGTAGCAACGTTGTGCATTCAAAATCTTATAGCCGAACTGACCGGTAAACTGCATACTTAGATCAAGTCTTTTATATCTGAAGTTGTTAGTCCAACCGGCATAGACTTTAGGTAAACCGTTACCTAAGCGTTGACGGTTTTCCTTAACATTCAGGTTCGTATTGAACTCTTTAACCGTCCAACCTCCATTGCCATCAGAAACTTCTACCAATACTACACCGTCTTTATTAACGCCTACTGATTTCAGTCCCCAAAAATCACCAAGAGATTTTCCGACCTCCATACAGTGAGTAGTAACAGTGATAGGCTCACCCAATCCACCTACTTCGTGGAAAGTTTCTGTCTCATATAAATCATTGCTCAAACTCAACAATTTATTCTTATTGTGAGACAATGTCAAAGTAGTATTCCATTCAAAATCCCTCGTACGTACAGGAATCGCATTCACCATTACTTCAATACCAGTATTACGCATTTCACCTACATTAGCCGTAGTTGTAGTATACAAATTAGGGGGAACAGGCACACTGTAATCATAGAGCAAGTCGGAAGTCGTTTTCACATAGAAGTCCACACTACCGTTCAACCGCTCATTCAATGTACTCCAATCCAAACCGAAGTTCCATTCCTTGGTAGTTTCCCACTTCAAATCCTTGTTCGGATTCTGAGAAACCTTCAAGGTTTGAATCCAATTACCTTCCTTATCCCGAATATCTCCATATTGGTCATACTCATATAAATATTGAGATAGATAATTCTTAGTCGGTATTACACCCGTAACACCATAGCCAACACGCAACTTCAAGTTATTCAACCATGTCATATCTTTCATGAACGCTTCATTACTGATCGTCCAACCTAAAGAAACCGACGGAAAAGTACCCCAACGATGATTTTCACCAAACCGGCTGGAACCTTCGCGACGTACACTAATCAAAGCATTATAACGGTTATCGTAACCATAACTAACACGACCGAAGAAACCAATCAATTTATCATCATCTTTCGAAGAGCTCATACCTGCATGACGGTCTTTTTCCGTAAGCAAAGTACCAATACCCAAATTATTGTACCAATAAGCTTCTGTCGGGAAATTACCATTACTTGCACTAAAGCCGTCATTTACATTATATAAATAGCTATAACCGACCAAAGCAGAAACACGATGCTTATCAATATTGAAATCGTACTTAGAAGTCAATTCTACATTGTCACTGCGTGTAGCAGATTCATTCTTACTGGCAGAGCCATTATAATCTTTTTGTGTAACCAATGAATAATGTTTGCTGGTAGTATAGCTTTCTCCCGTATAAACATTCTCTTTCATAGACAACATCAAATTTGTCTGCCAACCCTTAATCGGCTCAAAAGTTACGTTACCAGTGATGCGATAGAAACGACTGCGTCCATCACCAATGTATTCATCCTGAATGCCACGCGGATTATAATAATACAGAAGGTTCAGGTTCTCAAAGTAAGAGCCGTCCTCATTATATATCGGAGAAGAAGGATTGTGGATGATAGCCTGGCGATAAGCATATGCATTATTGTTCAATGTATAAGTCTGGCGACTTACTAAAGCATTGACATTAAATTTCAACCAGTCATTTAATGCATACTGAGTAAAGTCAAGTTGCATCTTAAGATTGCGATTATCACTTTTGCGCATAATACCTTCCTCATCACTGTAAGTTACATTGGCAGAATAAGAAGAGTTCTTACTACCTCCTTCCAAACTAAGCGAATGATTTTGTACATATCCGGCCTTACGAGTTATAGCACCCAACCAATCAGTATCATATCCTTCATAATCGAAAGATGTCAAACCATTGATGACATCGTGCGTATCCATGAAGTCAGATTTCTTTGTCCATTTGGAGAAAGAAAGATATCCTGAATAATTGGCGCTGGAATGAGATTCACGTTTTCCTACTTTTGTTGTGATCAGGATAACGCCATTTGCACCACGCGTACCATAAATAGCAGCAGCAGAAGCATCTTTCAACACATCGATAGATGCTATATTTTCAGGAGCTACTGTTGTCAAAGAACCTTCAATACCATCTACCAAAACGAGAGGTGACACACTACCGGAAACAGTGGTGACACCACGCAGCATAATACTGGAAGATTTCGTCGGATCACCCGATGCTTTAGTTATACTCAGACCTGCTACCTTACCTTTAATAAGTTCAGCAGCATCACCAATCTTACCTGTTGCAAAATCTTCTGCTTTCACGCTGGCGATGGCACTTGTTACATCACCCTTACGTTGTGTACCGTAACCGATAACAACAACCTCATCCAATAACTCTGAATCCTCTTGAAGAATTACATCTATCTTTCTTTGAGCTCCGACAGTTATTTCCTGTGGTTTATAGCCAAGATAGGAGATGACCAAAACAGAATTTGAGCCTTTTACTTTCAAAGTATATTGCCCGTCAAGATTGGTAATCACACCATTAGCAGTTCCCTTTTCAAGGACATTGGCACCGATAACAGGTTCACCGGTCTTGTCTTTTACCACACCGGTGATTGTTACAGTCTGTTGCTGTACAATCTCGGTCCCCATAGATTCTGTCGTGTCCGGAAATGCAAATGCCGGACTGATACTGGCACCTGCTGTAAGGAAAAGACAGGTTGTCGCCTTTAGGACAGCTTTGCTGAACAAGGCTCGATTTTCATGTGTCTTCATATTACATCTTTGTTTAAAAGGTTAATATTTAAATGAGAATTACAAATTACTAATTATAAATTACAGAGGTGACTCGGGTTATTTCACTTTCCATTCAATAACCCCGCCCGATGCCCCCTTCTGCAACTGGGCGGCTATCTTCAGTCCTGTTGTCTTTACCGGTTTGAAGTCGAGGCTGTTGTAGCAGTCTTTCTTTACGGTGTATTCATTCAGGGCTTCTACTTCTTTCCACTTATTACCATCCTTATAGTAGAGCGTCCAACTTTCCGGCACGCGGAAGTCACCGTCGTAATGGTCGAAATCCAGCCAATATACTTCTACGTTGGAGACGTTGTAGGGTTGGTCGAACTGGTAAGCCAGCGTTTCAAGGCTTCCGTTCTTCAGCCACCAGTAGTGATAAGGCTTGGAGATGTCCGAGGAGCGCTTCGGTTCCCATTGGTCGTTCACGCCCCATGCCCAGGTTTCTACGGAAGCCGATTCGGGGGCATCCTTCTGGATGGGAGCCTGTATCATCAACGTACGGGCCTTGCTGGCGATGGTCGGTTCGGGAGTGGGACGGGCATACTCGGCGGCTTGGGGAATCCATACTGCCATTTGGTCGGCACCGCGGTTGTTCCAGGTGGAGTAAGGGATGGCGCGGAAAGGAACGTCCTTCACGCTGCCGTCCAGGGCTACTTCTTTGGCGCTGCCGGTCAGTACCATCACACCATTCAGCAGGTCGGCATCGTAAGCGGCTTCCATCGGAGTGCCGTCGGGGATGAACTTGTTGAATACGGTGCTGTCCGCCTGGTCTTTGCCTTCGAGGCAGAACATGATGGGGCCACGTTCGATGGCGAGCTTGCCGCGGTCATCTTCTACATTCTCGTTTGCCCGGATGCGGCGTACGTCCATCGGAAGGTCTATTTCTACTACATCACCGGCTTTCCAGGTGCGGGAGATGGTGGCATAGCCGTCATATTGCTTGGCATTCACCTTCTTGCCGTTCACGGAGATGGTATAAGCGCCTGCCTTGTCGGTAAACGAATAGAGGTCGGTCGGCACGGGAGCATCCTGTGCCCAGCCGGGGATGCGGAGACGCAAGGCGAATGCCTGCTCTTTATCGGGAGTGACGGCGATGGAGACTTTGCCGTTCCAGGGATAATCGGTGGTTTGTTCCAGAGATACGTTATTGCCGGCGGTGTTGAGGTCGGCTTTGCTCTGGATATAGAGGTTGACGTAGATGTCGTCGCCCTGCGTGGCATACATATAATAAGGTACGGAAGCCATGAAGCGGGTGATATTGCCCGGGCAGCAGGCGCAACCGAACCAGTGCTGGCGTTCGTGCTGTCCCATGGATTCGAGCGGGTTGTCGTAGAAGAACTTGTCACCGCTGAGGGATACGCCGGAGATAACTCCGTTGTAGAGCGCACGTTCCAGTACGTCGGCATATTTGGCATTGCCGGTGGCAAGGAACATACGGTGATTCCAGTATACATTGGCGATGGCGGCACAGGTTTCGCAATAGGCGGTGTGGTTGTTCAGCTCATAGTTGGGGCCGAAGCCTTCGCCTTGCGGACGGGAGCCGATGCCGCCGGTGATAAACAGTTTCTTGCTTGCCATATTCTCCCAGATGCGGCTCAGGGCGTTGAAGTAAGCCGTATCTTGAGTCAGGGAAGCTACATCGGCTACACCGGAATAAAGGTATCCGGCACGCACGGCATGGCCCACGATCTCATCTTGTTGCAGAATGGGTTTATGATCCTGGCTGTATTCGCTCAGGCGATGGCCGTCCGTTCCGCGTCCGGTTTCTTCGACGAAGTACTTCGCCATTGCCAGGTATTTCTCATCACCCGTTACCTTATATAATTTGGCAAGTGCCATTTCGGCTATGGGGTGACCGGAAGGAACGTGTTTCTGTCCCTCGGCAGGGCCGAACACCTGGCAAACGAGGTCGGCATTCTTGATGGCTACATCGAGCAAGGTACGTTTGCCCGTGGCGCGGTAGTGGGCAACGGCGGCTTCGTACAGATGACCGCAGTTATAGAGTTCGTGACTGTTGATTTTCTCCCAGCGGTGCGTGCCCCACCAGCCGGAGAGGCGGTAGCACTTGTTGGTGACGCAGGTCGTGAGGTAACCGTCCGGTTCCTGGGCGGCGGCAATGAGGGTGATGACGCTGTCCAGATAGGCGTCCAGCGCTTTGTCGTACTTCACGGCCAGCGAGTAGGAAGCTCCTTCTATTATCTTATAGGGGTCGGTATCGTCGAAAGAGAAGTCACCGCGGTGCTCGCCTTTCTTCAGTCCGCCGGCAATGGCGAAATTGTCGAAGCGTCCGTTCTTCTCACATTCCTTGAAGGCGGAAGGGATAGAAACGGTGCGGTTAGTTTCAATACGCGGAGTCCAGAAGTTATCATTCAGGTGAACTTGTGTAAAAGGAACTTCTTTAATCGGCGCATCGGGCTGAACGTAAGGTTCGCTGCAAGCACTCATGCCCAAGAGGGCGATGCTGCCGAAAATGATTTGGATTCGTTTATTCATAATAGTGTATGTTTAATTCAATAGCATTAGCGTGTGGCAAAGAAAAGGATTTTCTTCTTAACAGAATAAAACAATAATCTATAAGAATGCTAAAATTGTCGGAATACAAAGGTTTCAAGGAAGATTTGGACGATTGTTTTATCTGGCTGGATTATTTTAATACCAGACATAGCGGCAGTGCAAGAAGGGCTATATTCCAGCAAGAGCCCATATCATGCCAGGAGTGTGCCAGACTCGGCATACGACTCCGGTAAAAATCATCCCGGATGATTCATATAATCATCCCCAATGATTCCTATAATCATCCCGGATGATTTCCATAATCATCCCCAATGATTTCCACCTCACTCATAGGGACGGCAGGGCTAAGTCGTACATTCGCCATGGCTAAGTCATACACCGAGACAGGCTGAAAGAATAATCCGGCGAATAAAAGAATAATCCACATGCCCCATCCAAACCCTATCTGAAGAGTGATTTTTGGATTATTCTTTTATTACATTATACTATTCAGTCCTTCCGTCCGCTTTTTTTTCATTTACTTTGCACACGAACCAAAAGAGTTAGCCGATTATGAAAAACAACCTCTCCCTCAAATTAGCCATTATTTCCTTGTTCTTATACTTCGGAAATAATCCGCTCGGGGCAGCCCCCGTAAAGAAATACGCACTCTCCTCCCCGGACGGGAAGTTGAAGGTGGAAGTCACTGCCGGAGACAAACTGTCTTACCAGGTGATGCACGAAAACGACACAATTCTCTCTCAATCTAACATAGGCATGGTTCTGACAGACGGAACCACGATAGGACACAATTCTCAGGTATCAGGTACAAAAAGGAAAAAGAGGATGGATAACGTGGACTCTCCTTTCTATCGCTTCAAGGAGTTCGTTGCCGCGTGCAACGAACTCGACTTGAAGCTGAAAGGCGGTTTCGGCATCGTCTTCCGCGCCTACGACGAAGGGGTGGCATACCGCTTCTACACCACGCAGAAGTCCGAGGTAACCATCAAAGAGGAAGTGGCAGAATTCAACTTCAACCGCGACTATACAGCCTACCTCCCTTATACTACGAACGACCAAAAGCCGATGGCAATGGCTTTTCAGAACGTATACGACATCACTCCGCTATCGAAAGCACAGCCCCGTCTGGCTTTCCTGCCCGTCACGGTGGACTGCGGCAAGGCAAAGCTGACGATACTGGAGTCGGACCTTGAAGCTTATCCGGGCATGTTTGTGAGGGTAGTTGACAAGTTGACAAGGGAACAAGTTGACGAGGGCTGCGCAGCCTCCTCGTCCCCTCGTCAACTCGTCCCCTTGTCAACTTCCCTCAAAGGCATCTTCGCCCCCTACCCTGCCAAGACGGACTTCTATCCCTGGCGCCAGCAGGAGTACGTGACGGAAACCACCGACTTCATAGCCCGCAGCCGCGGCGCCCGCGTCTATCCCTGGCGTGTGCTGGCGGTGACGGAGAAGGACACGGATATGCCCGTCAACAACCTGGTCTACGCCCTGGCATCACCCAACCGCATCGGCGATACCGCGTGGATAAAGACCGGGAAAGTAGCCTGGGACTGGTGGAACGACTGGAACCTGAAGGGCGTCCCCTTCAAGGCAGGCATCAACATGGACACCTATAAATATTATATAGACTTCGCCGGTCGCAACGGCATCGAGTTTATCGTGCTCGACGAAGGATGGTACGACCCCAAGAGCGGGGATATGCTGACGGTAATCCCCGAACTGAACCTTCCCGAACTGATAGCCTACGGCAAAGCAAAAGGCGTAGACATCGTACTTTGGACCGTATTCAACGTACTCGACCGCCAACTGGAAGCCGCCTGTCGGCGGTATTCCGACATGGGCATCAAAGGTTTCAAAGTCGACTTCCTGGACCGCGACGACCAGACAGCCGTAGAAATGGTGTACCGCATTGCGGAAGCCACCGCCAAACACCACCTGACGCTCGACTTGCACGGCATCTATAAGCCGACCGGCCTCAACCGCACCTATCCGAACATCATCAACTTCGAGAGCCTCTTCGGCATGGAAGAAGTGAAGTGGACGGACGCCAAGAATAATATGCCGCTCTACGACGTCACCTTCCCCTACATCCGCATGATGGCAGGCCCGGTGGACTATACGCCGGGCGCCATGCGCAACGCGACGAAAGCCGACTGGCGCGCCGTGTATTACACCCCAATGAGCATGGGAACCCGTTGCCATCAGCTGGCTGCCTACATCGTGCACGACTCCCCCTTCACCATGCTGTGCGATGCCCCGACGAACTATCTGAACGAACAGGAATGCGTAGATTTCATTACCTCGCTCCCCGTAGAAACGGACTCCACCTTCGTTGCCGCCGGCAAATTGGGAGAATACATCGTGACCGTCCGCCGGAAAGATATCAACTGGTACGTGGGCGGAATGACGAACTGGGATGAACGCGACGTGGAACTCGACTTCTCCTTCCTGCCGGCAGATGCCCGCTACACCGCTACGCTATTCACCGACGGCATCAATGCCAACAAGCAGGCGGAAGATTACCGTACGGAAACACTGACCATAGACAAAAACAGCCGGTTGAAGCTGCACCTGGCTTCGGGCGGCGGATTCGCCTTGAAACTCGAAGCCTGCCCGGTGCGTGGGACGGTAACAACGATTCCCGAAGGCAGGAACATTCCCTCTTTCTATAAGAAATACATCGAAACGGAAGGTCTGTACGTCACTTCTTCCGAAAGAGTGAGTGACGAGGCTTTGTTGAAAGCCTGCGACATCATCAGCCTAATGCTGGCAAAGCGTCCCGATGTAAAAGCACAGATGGTGAAACAGGGATGCCACGTGATGGTGATAGGAAAAGATGAAGAAACGTGCGACCTGCCGGAGTTTGCCCATATCTGCAATTCGCCCGACAGCATCGCTTACTGGAACTGGCGTGCACGCGGTTTCGGCGGAGCACCGGAAGATGAGTTCTCTGCCAGTTGCGGAGAAGAGAATCTTTTGGCTTTGCCACAAGATAAATATACAGGCGAGAATATCCTGATTCATGAGTTTGCGCACCTGATACATATGATAGGCATTGTCGGCGTGGAACCCGATTTCAACAATCGCCTGGAAGCTGTAATGGAGAAGGCTAAAGAGAAAGGATTATGGGAAGGAACGTATGCACTGAGCAACAAAGAGGAATATTTCGCCGAATGCGTACAGTCTTTCTTCAATTGCAACCGCTATGCCGACCCTGCCAACGGAGTACATAATGCCATGTACCGCCGCACGAAGTTGAAAGCATACGACACGGATATTTACCGGTTAT
>JAUUPT010000036.1 GCA_030843315.1 Bacteroidaceae bacterium
GTAACCTGCATGCATTGTTGCTGACCATCATCAAAAACAAATCGCTTAATTTATTAGAACATAAACAAGTGCGCCTGCGTGCCGAAGAGGACATCAACAGTCACAACCTGCGCGAGCTGAATCTGCGTATATCTACACTGGAAGCATGCGAACCCGATCAAATATTTGACACGGAGATACAACATATCGTCCGGAAGGCCCTTCAGGGAATGCCCGAACAAAGCCGGACTATCTTTATGTTGAGCCGTTACCAGAATCTGCCGAACAGACAGATTGCCGAGCAGCTAAATATTTCGCTTAAAACCGTAGAAGCACACATCACCAAAGCATTGAGGATTCTACGGCTGGAGTTGAAGGATTATCTCGCCTCCATACTCCTTTGAATGAATTCAGAAACATTAATGTTAAAAACGAGCCAAGAACAGAAGAAAGTCCCGTTTCCCCATAGGGTAATCACCGAGTTATCGGTTATATACACAGAAGGGAATTAGAAAAGAGTAAAAAGATTAATTTATAAGCAAATAACTGACAATGAATCAAGAGCTACTATATAAGTATTTTAAAGGCATAACTTCCGTAGACGAAGAGAAGCAAATTCTGGACTGGGTGGAAGCTTCCGAGGAAAACCGGGAAGCCTACCTGAAGGAACGTATGATGTACGACATCTCCTTGTTCTCCGGAGAGCAGGAAACTAAAGAGAAGAAGGCAGTACGCCTCATCCCGATGCTACGCTGGGCAACCCGCATTGCAGCTGCCGTCATCGTAGCCGTAGCCGGCTATTTTATGGCCACCGACTACTTATATGCCAAGGATGCCCAACTGCAAACCATCACCGTGCCTGCCGGACAACGTGCACAAATCACCCTTGCCGACGGAACACGTGTGTGGCTAAACGCTAAATCAACATTGACCTATGCAGCCAACTTCGGACGCGAAGAGCGCAACGTAGAACTGGACGGCGAAGCCTACTTTGAAGTGGCAAAGAACAAAAGCATCCCGTTCTTCGTAAATACCGAAATGAACAGAGTGCGGGTGGTAGGAACCAGCTTCAACATCTGCGCCTACAAAGGCAGCAAAGAATTCGGAGCAACGCTGGTAGAGGGTATCGTAGACATCTACCCTGCCAACAATGATCAAGTCATTACCCGCCTGCAAAAAGATGAATACTTCCTCAACGAAGACGGCAAGTGCAAAAAGACGGCTCTCCCCTCTTACGACTACCTGCGCTGGAAAGAAGGGCTGTATTGCTTTGACGATGCACCGTTCAGCGATGTCCTGGGAAGGCTGGAGAAATACTATAACGTAACAATCAACGTCACCGACCCCGAGTTGATGAATTATGGAAGCTTTACCGGCAAGTTCAGAGAGCAAGACGGTATAGAGCATATCTTGAAGACGATTTCCAAAGACCATCCATTCAACTATAACATCAACGAAGAGAAGAACGTGATTACCATATATTAATGATAAAAGCCTGAAACGCTTAGTATTGAACCTTTAAAACCAGAAAATAAGATGAAAGCATAGCAGACAATAATCCCCCACTTTTTGGACAAAAAAAGATCGGAAAGTACCCCCATACTTTCCGATCCGAAACAGTCAAAAATCGACCTTAATCAATTTATTAACTTAACACAGTTACAAAGATATAGGAAAAATTTCTTTGAAGAGACTTTTTTGTCCAAAAAGTTTAGAAATTAAGCAATTATTGCGTACTATGAAGGTTACTCTATTCTTACTGCTACTTATAGTTTTTCAGGCTTATAGTGCAGACTGTTATTCTCAAAGCGCCAAAGTGAGCATTCCGAACTCCCAATTGAGAGTCGGACAAGTGCTCTCTAAAATAGAAGCCCAAACTGAATATTTGTTTGTGTACAACAAGAAGAGTGTAGACGTGCGCCGTACCGTCAAGGTTTATGCCGACAACAAACCTGTATCCGAAGTGCTGGATAAGGTCTTTGTCGGAACCAACATCCGCTATGTGATGGAGGGCAAAAACATTGTATTGACCGAACAGGAAGAAACAGCCGGAAACATTGCAAACATGCAGCAAGGGAATCCAACTATCAAAGGCATTGTGACAGACCTCAAAGGCGAACCTATCATCGGAGCCAATATCCTTGAAGAGGGAACGACGAATGGCGTTATCACCAATTTGGACGGTGAGTTCAGCATTGATACTGCTAATGATGCTACATTAATCATTTCATATATTGGCTATGAACCGGTTACCATAGCCCTCAACGGGCAAAAAACACTCCATATACAAATGAAGGAAGAAGCCATGACATTGGAAACGGTAGTTATAACAGCCATGGGTATCAAGAAAAAAGCAGCTTCTCTGACATACTCTGCCCAACAGATAAACGGAAATGAACTGACCCGTGCCAAAGACCCGAACATGATTAATGCACTGGCAGGCAAGACAGCCGGCGTGTTAATCAACCGGACTGCCAACTTAGGTGGTTCGGCCAAAGTAGCCATCCGCGGTCCACGTTCCGCATTTGCCGGTGGTAATAACCAACCTTTATATGTGATTGACGGAGTACCCATATTGAACAACTCTACAGAGTCCACTGCCACCGTGATGGGTGGTAATTATGACGGAGTGAACCGTGACGCAGGTGACGGTATTTCCAACCTGAACCCGGATGATATCGAGAGCATGAACATCCTGAAAGGCGCCTCTGCAGCAGCCCTTTACGGCTCACAAGCCGCTAATGGCGTTATCTTGATTACAACAAAAAAAGGGAAAGCCGGTCTGCACCGCATCACTTTCTCCTCAAATCTGACAGTAGACCACGCTATCAGTACTCCTGCTTTTCAGAATACGTATGGACGCAATGAAGATGGCGGTACGGCAAGTTGGGGACCCAAAGGCAACCTGAAAGACTACGATAACGTAGGCGATTATTTCGGGGATGGCGTTACTGCCATTAATTCATTGTCCGTCACTACTGGGAATGACAAAGTACAGACTTACTTTTCGTATGCCAATACAACAGCAAAAGGGCTCGTGAACAACAACAAACTGCAAAAGCACAATCTAAGCCTGCGCGAAACCACCAGCCTGTTCAACGACCGTCTGAAACTGGATGGCAATGCCACCTTGATGACACAGCAGATCAAGAACTCTCCTGCTACCGGCGGTTATTATCTGAACCCATTAGTCAGCCTGTACGGTTTTCCCCGTGGAGTCGATATGTCACCGTATAAGGCCGAATTTGAAACCTTCAACCCTGACCGCAATATGATGGGGCAGAACTGGATTGAAAAGAACGAAGACGGCACAGTCAGCGAATGGGCACAAAATCCCTATTGGCTGAGGAACCGGGTACTCAACGATAATAGACGCTACCGTGCATTGGTATCTGTCAGTGCTTACCTGAAAGTCACAGATTGGTTCAGTTTGCAGGCTCGGGGCAATGTAGACTACATCAGCGACAAGTTTGAGAATAAAATGTACGCCACTACCGCTCCTAACATTACCGGTAAGTATAACGGGAAAGAAAATGGCCGGTACGTATGGTCAGACAATCAGGCATTCCAGACATACGCTGACTTGATGGCAATGTTCAACAAGGATTTAGGAAACCTCTCACTCAATACAGCTTTAGGTACCAGCATCAACATGAGCAAAGCAAACTCGCTGATGATTGACTCCCATATCGCATCCTTATACAAGCCGAACGTATTTACTATTCCCAACATCGTTATGGACTCTAAATCGGTCATCAATCAGACAATCGATTCCAAACGTACCTTGCAGTCGGTATTTGCAACGGCACAACTGGGCTGGAAAGAAATGCTGTACCTGGATCTTACGGCACGCAACGACTGGTCATCTACCTTGGCCTACACGGACAGCAAGAATTCCGGTTTCTTTTACCCTTCGGCAGGCTTGACATGGATTCTCAATAAGACATTCAGATTGCCGGAATGGGTCAGTTTTGCCAAAATCCGCGGTTCATGGGCAGAAGTAGGAAACGACCTTCCGGTGGGAATAACCAACCTGGTAGACATTGTAACGGCAGGTGGCGGCATAAGCGTCAATGATACAGAGCAACGTGGCGACCTGAAACCGGAAATCAGCAACTCCATCGAATTGGGTACCGAATGGCGTTTTTTCCACAACCGCTTCGGCATTGACTTTACATGGTACAAAACAAACACCAAGAACCAACTGCTGAGAATGGAGAATCCGGCAGGTTCCACTTATAAATACCGTTATATCAATGCAGGCAAAATCCGTAACCAGGGTTTTGAACTGACTGTAGACGCCACCCCGTTGATGCACGAGAATTTCCGTTGGAAAACAACCGCAAATATGTCTGCCAACAGCAACAAAGTGGTATCACTGCACCCCGACTATACCCGATTCTCTTATTATTATGAGGGCTTCAACATGGCATATCAGATGCGTATTGTAGAAGGCGGCAAACTGGGAGACATATACGGTAATGCCTTCCAACGCGACGGGAACGGTAAAATAATGCTAAACACCGACCCTGAGCATAAAGGTCAGCCATTGGGCAATAGCGGCAACAACGATTTGTTGGGTAATGCCAATCCCGACTTTTTGCTGGGATGGGGCAACACTGTTGCCTACAAGCATTTCAGCCTCTACTTCTTAATCGATTTCCGTTTCGGGGGCAATGTAATGTCTTTGACCCAAGCTGACCTGGATTCCAAAGGCGTGACCAAAGCAAGCGCAGAAGCCCGTGACCGCGGCTACATAGAATATCAAGGACAGAAATTTGAGAATCCGGAACGGTTCTATACGACCGTAGGCGATAAAAACGGGATTTCGGAATACTATATGTACGACGCAACAAACATCCGTCTGCGTGAAGTTTCGTTGAGTTATTCCTTCCCGAAGTCAATACTCGAAAAGACCAAGTTCATTCAAGGACTCAACGTCTCACTGATAGCCCGAAACCTGTTCTTCTTCAAAAAAGATGCGCCATTCGATCCGGATGCCGTATTGTCGGTAGGCAACAATAACCAGGGAGTCGATGTATTCGGTATGCCTACCACCCGTAACATAGGTTTCAACCTGAAGTTTACATTCTAAAAACGAACCAGTATGAAAAACAAATATATAGCAACACTACTACTCAGCGGTTTTCTCAGCTTCACAGCTTGTACCGGTGGGTTTGAGAGTGATAATGAAATCAAAGGCGGCTTCTCTGATGAACTGAAAGAAATAGATTTCCAGAAGTTGACGGCTCCCTTTGCGACCATACAGTCGGGCATCTACTTCAACTATGCACTGGCTGGGTTGAACTGGGTTTGGCAGGTAGTGCAAGCTTTAAACCATGATATGTTTTCCGGCTACTTCATGGATCCTATCCCCAAATTCATGGTACACAGTGCCTGCTACAACCTGAATGTGGGATGGACCAATGCTGCCTGGCAATATACTTACGGCTACATCTATACCGAGGTACAAAAAGCAGAAAAAAACTTCGAGGGAGATAGCAGGCTAAACGGTTATTTGGGCCTTACGCAGATTCTGAAAGTGGAACTGATGCACCGCATAGCCGACACATATGGACCGCTGGTTTATCACAAATCGGGTGAAATGCCAAGAGTTTATAGCCTGCAAGAAGCCTATACACAGTTCTTTACAGACTTAGACGAAGGACAAGAAATGATTAATGCATATCTTGAAGCAGGCGGCGACAATTATAAATTCAAAGACCACGATATGCTGACCTACGGCAAGAGGATGAAAGACTGGCTGAAGTTTGCCAACTCGCTGCGCCTGCGCCTGGCAATGCGTATTTCTAATGTAGATGCCGCTACTGCCAAAGCAGAAACCCTGAAGGCATTGGGCGACAGCAACGGAGTGCTGGAAGATGCCAAAGAAATAATCGCCGTATCGGGCAGCACTTACGTCAACCCTCTGAACGGAGTAGCCGGTTGGGGAGAAGTTTATATGGGCGCTTCCATGGCATCCATCATCAACGGTTACCAAGATCCCCGTGGCGGGAAATGGTATAATACCGCTTCGCTGGAAGGCTATAAAGGCCAATTACTGGGTATCCCTATGGGACTTCCGATGACAGGTTCCAACGCGAACCTATATGGGGCCTGCTCCTCACTGAATACAAATACAATCGGTGAAAAGACACCGGCTGTATTGATGACCGCTGCCGAAGTATGGTTGCTTCGCGCCGAAGCTGCACTTCGCGGATATACCAACGAAAATGCCCAAAGTTGCTATGAGAAGGGTGTTTCTACCTCTTTCACGCAATGGGACTGTTCCGGTGCTTCCTCTTATCTGGCAAGTGACTATACACCTGCCGATTACAAAGACGTTGCGTCCAGAGGTACAGTGGGAAAAGATATGAATTCTCTGATCACAATCTCACCCAGATGGGATGAAGCAGCCTCCGCGGAAGTAAAACTTGAAAAGATTATCACACAGAAATGGCTGGCCTGTTGGCCCGAGAGCTACGAAGCATGGGCGGAGCAACGCCGCACGGGATATCCGAGGCTCTTCAAAGTGCAGAATAATGCCAGTGCCGGTGCCATTGACACGGAGGTTATGATTCGTCGTCTGCCATTCTCAACCGATGTAGCGGGTAATGATCCTGTGCAGTATGCCGAATTATGTAGTAAACTGAATGGAACCGACAACGGTGGTACCCGCCTTTGGTGGGACGTAGGAAAGAATTATTTCTAAGATATATTTTTTTGATTAGTGGTGTTTTCTTCGTATTAGTTATGAAGGGTAAAAGGTTGGAAGGAGCAGAGTCGTGACGACTCGGCTCCTTTGTTTTAAGCTCCTTTGTTTTAAGTTTGAGGGAGAAAGTATCACTTAATTAAAATCGCGCCCCACATCGGAGTAGCGATTAAAGCATCATCAATCTGGAAGCAAGCAGTTCAATAATCTTCGACCGCAGTATACTTGGGTTGACCGGCTTTGAAGTATAGCCGTCGAAGCCATAACTAAGGATGCGTTCTTCATCCGAAGCATAGGCGTAGGCTGTCACGGCAAGAATGGGTACATCAGCCGAAAGCTTGCGAATCTCGGTGGTAGCCTCATAGCCGTCCATCACAGGCATATTGATATCCATCAGCACCATGTGCGGCTGATGTTCTTTGAACAATTTTACCGCCTCTTCCCCGTTCCAGGCATGGAGAAGGCGATAGTCCTTCTTAAGGATGGTTTCAAAGAACTTGAAGTTACTCTCATTATCCTCAGCTATAAGGACGGTAATATCACTCCTGTTCACCATCTGCAGTTCGTGTTCCACCACCTGCTTTTCCTGAATCACCGCCTCCCGGTTAGGTATCACGAACCAGAATGTTGAGCCCTTTCCCAGTTCCGAATCTACCCCTATCTCACCGCCCATCTTGTTCACGATGGTTTTGCAGATAGGAAGTCCCAGACCTGTTCCTTGCGCAAAGTCATTGAGTTTGACGAAACGCTCGAATACTTCAGCTTGTTTTTCTTTCGAAATGCCGCACCCGGTATCCGCCACATAGAAACGAAGCATATCTCCTTGCGCCGTATATCCTACTGTGATGATACCTTCTTCAGTGAATTTAATTGCATTCGTCAGGAAGTTCGTCAATATCTGATTCATACGGTTACGGTCGGTAAGAATGCAGCATTCGGGCAGATGGTCGCCAAACTCAATCTTGAGATTCTTGGCGTCGGCACGCATTTGCTGCACACGAACAACGTCTTCTATCAGGATATTCACATTGACGGGCGCCTCAACGAATTCAAATGTCCCGGCTTCTATTTTAGATAAGTCTAAGATATCACCGATGAGCTGCAATAGCAAAGTGTTGTTACTCTCAATGATACGGACGTATTCTTCACGCTCTTCTTCTTCGTCTGTAGAATTGAGCAGACCCGAGAATCCCACTATGGCATTGAGCGGCGTACGTATCTCGTGACTCATATTGGCCAGGAAGGCAGATTTGAGCCGGTTCGATTCTTCCGCCTTCTCTTTGGTAGTGATAAGTTCCGACTCCATCCTCTTGCGGTCGGTAATCACATGCGACGAACCGATCAACGAAAGCGGCTTGCCTTTCTCGTCGCGATTTTCAACAGCGGCCCGCACCTCCACCCAATCCAGACGGAAACCGGAAGTCGTGCGGTTAATAATCCGATATTCTTCATGAATCTTCTGAATCCGTCCTTCCGTCAGGTCGAGCCATGCCTGATGAACCCGCCGACGGTCTTCCTTATGTATTTTCGAGAAGTACATGGCCTCAGGCACTGCTACCCGCTTCTCGGCAAATACCGGATTTCCGTTTATTATCTTGTTCGGATGGTTCATCTCGCAGAGGATGGTCTGTTTCTGCAAGTCCCAGTGCCAGGGCACAATATTGGCAACATCGAGCACCAGCCCTAACTTCCGGTTTGTTTCATCGAGTTTTCGTTGAATACGGTAGAGGTCGGTAGCATCCACGCAGTAAACATCTACGTAACCATCCTGAGTGGCAGGCGTCACCACAGCATAAATCGATATATCCGATTTGGAAATATACAGTGTAAATGTAATGGCTTTCTGTTCTTTGTTCACCAGTTTCAGATACGGAAGGAAGGACTTGAAATCATCGCCCAGCAGTTCGCTTCCCCGCTGCTCACCCTCATAGGTGGCACCAAAATGCTTTATAAAACGACCGTTCATACGGCAGATAGTGATGTCATTCAAGTTTCCGGCATCATCGCACATTAGTTCGGCCTTCATGTATGAGACAGGCATGTTCTCGAACAAACTGACCAGCTCGCGGTTGGTCTCATTCTGTTTGCGACGGATTTCATCGAGTTCACGCAGGGCTATGATGCGGCGTCCCTGATGCACATAAATGTAAATCAGCAATATGACAAGCAGTATTGCTCCCGTTATCAGGACATATTTATTCTTTTCAAGGAAGGTCTCCGGACGGTCAAGGAATACACTGTTCGAAGGAAAATCCGATACACGGAAGTTATTCAGCAACACCGAGGGATAGTCGAACGTAGGAATTGCCTCTTGGGGAATAAAGAAAGGAATATCACGCACTTGGGCAAAGTTGTGTTCATCCGCCGGAGTGTAAGTTATCACTTCATCAATGGCTTGCTGCAAACTGGAATGGAACAGCTCGCTGTCGTACATACATCCGCCCACCAGTCCGGTGTTCCCCATAACGGCATATTTCAGAGCAAATATCGGGACGGAAATATTTCCAATGAGCCGGAACGAATTGGCATCGAGCACAGTATTGCCGATAACAGTCGACTTACTGAACCAGGAAGAGAAGAGCACTCCGGTCTTAGAAATATCAAGATCGTCCAGTCGCCGCATCAGATCATCCAATGTCATGTCGGCAGCAGAGAAGAATTCATACTCCAAGCTGGGATAGCGGCCAGCCATGAGCTGCCGCATATCATAATCCAGTTGCTGGTTGACGTAGCGACCGTCACCTATCAGCACCACTTTCTTCAAGTCAGGATTCAGGTATCGCAGCAACTCTACATTCTCCTGCGGAAACATCCGGGTTTGCAGCACCGTCATATTGTATTTATCCGTCAACCCGGCAAGTGGAATACGCTGGTTCTCAGTAGCAGGTTTCTTGAAAATATAGTTCGAATCGGGAACTTTGAAGTCCATCTCGGCACAAACAATCATCGGGACGTCTCCCCATTGCGCCTTTATGTCGTCCCTCAGCAAGAGCGCGGGGTTGCCCAGCAGGATGACCGCTTTGGGCGTTTGGGACATATATTTGCTGAAAAGGGTTTGCTTTACTTTATCAAATTGAGCGGCATCATCTATGAGAAGCATATTAAGATGTTCAATCAATATACCCATTTTACCGTTTTCTGAAATTATCTTCTGTATTGATTCTATGAGTTCGTTGCTCCATGGCGCACCCGAAGTATAGGTGTTTATTATCAACACATATTCGCCTTTGGACACAGAGTGACTTTCCCCGTACGCCCGGATGGGAAAGGCGAACATCAAGCCGAGGAAGAGTACCAAACAACTTCGCCAACATGAGCGAAAGCCCCTACTACAATAAAGTTTCATCGCGATAAGATATAAAATGTTTGCAAAGGTACTCATTACGCTTTAATTAGAGCAAGTTCCATGTCATAATTTATGTGTAATCCTTGCCTATTTTGCCCCGTCTCCACAAGTAGTTACGTCCGTCTCCACAAGCAGACACACTCGTCACCCCAAGCGGACACGCTCGTTCCTGCAGGGAGAAACGCTCGTTCCCTACCGGGTGGAAACTGCAGCGCACTATCTATCAAGAAGATAGGCATAAGAAAATAGTGTAAAAAAGAGGGAAAAAAGTAACTTGTAGCCCGGCAACTTAACTATTGGTAGACTTGTATCGGTAGTTCTCCACGCAAAGCACTCAGCACATTCAGCGCCAATGCTTCCAATTCATCCTCCCCGGGATAGACATGGACGGGAGCAAGAAAAGAAATACGTTCGCGCAAGCGGGAAGTGATATACTCGGAATGTGCCATACCGCCCGTCAGCAAGATAGCGTCTATCTTACCATAGAGCACTACAGAGGCAGCACCCACGTGCTTGGCAATTTGGTAAATCATGGCATTGAGCACTAATTCGGCGTGCTCGTCACCTTCTTCAATACGCTTGATGATGGCAGGGATATCCGTTGTACCCAAGTGAGCCGTCAGTCCGGCACTGCCGGAGATGCGCTTCTTCAACTCGTCTCTCGTAAAGCGGCCGGAGTTACAAAGGTCTATCAACTGACCGGCAGGAAGGGTTCCGGCACGCTCGGGCGAGAAAGGACCTTCACCATCAAGGGCATTGTTTACGTCGATGGCACGGCCGTGGCGATGTGTTCCTACGGAGATTCCACCACCCAGATGACAGATAATCAGGTTCAAATCCTCATAACGCGTGTTGTGCTCAGTAGCATAGCGACGGGCAATGGCACGCTGGTTCAGGGCATGCCAGATGGTGATGCGGGGCATCAGGGGTGAACCAGTGATGCGGGCTATCTCATCCAGTTCATCCACCACACCGGGGTCAGCAATGAAGGCACGGCAACCGGGAAGCAACTCTGCCAGTTCGGAAGCGATAAGACAACCCAGGTTGCAGGCATGGCTGCGCATGGCGTGGGCAATGTCGTCCAGCATGGTGTCGTTCACCTCGTACACTCCGCCGGGAATGGGTTTCAGCAATCCACCCCGCCCTACGATGGCATCGAACTGAAAAGGAATGCCGTTTTCCTGCAAAGTTTGCAACACCAGTTGCTTGCGAAACTCAAACTGGTCGATGATGCGGGTAAACTCGGACAATTCTTCTACCGAATGGCGGATATTGAGTACCAGGCGGGGAGTTTCGTCCTCGTAAACGGCAATCTTTGTCGAGGTGGAGCCGGGGTTGATAGCGAGTATTTTCATCTATGCATTGAGTATTTAACAATTTACTATTTACTATTGGCAACATCCATTCCGGCACTGGTCAGGCAAGCCATTGCCATACTATAATATTTGGATAGCCCGGAGTCGCTGCGCGAGGGCAAAACTACGGGACAAGAAGGCCCTTGGAGCAATCCCGCCATATCGGCATGGGCAAACAGGGAGACTGCCTTATAGAAAGCATTCGCCGATTCTATGTTAGGGAAGATCAGGACGTCCGCCTCGCCGTTGATGGGGGAGACGATTCCTTTGATATCACCGCTCGTCCTCTCGCAGGCTGTCTTTACATCCAGCGGGCCGTCGATGATGACATTACCGAACTCTCCGGCTTCTGCCAGCTCTACGATATTGACGTAATCCAGTGAATGGGGGAACTTGGCACTGACCTTTTCCGTACAATGAATCAGCGCCACACGCGGTTGCTCAACACCGAAGTGACGGCAAGTACGAATGGCATATCCTATCATCTCAATACGTTGCTGCAAGGTAGGCCGGGGAATGACGGCAGCATCGGAAAAGAACAACAGTTTGTCGTACGTGGGTATCTGCATCACTGCCAGGTGGGTAAGAATCTTGCCTTTGGGCAGCAAGCCATGCTCTTTATCGAGAATGGCACGGAGCAGATTGTCGGTATTGATAATGCCTTTCATCAGAATATCCGCCCCACCCTCACGAACAATGCGCACTGCTTGGCGGGCTGCCTCGTCGGAATCTTCCACATGTATGGTCTTGACGTATTGGGGATAGTTCTTCAAAGTGGGATATTTCTCCAGGATAGTAGAATCACCAATCATCAGGAACTCCGCAATGCCTTCTTCCAGAGCACGGGAAATGGCATACTCCGTATTGGCATCATTGGCGCAAACTACTGCGATACGCTTCCTTTTATTCAAGGTTTTCAGATGGGCGGTCAGCTGATCAAAGTTCCTTATCGGTTCCATAACGTTAGATTTTTAGCAAATATCTGAAAAAATGTCGAAAATCAAAGCATTCAAGGGCGTTAATTTTCATATGTTTAATATCATTTTGACAGAGCGCACCACAGATTACACAGATTAACACAGATTGTCCTCTTTCTTAAAAATCTGTGCGAATCTGTGTAATCTGTGGTGAATTGTGTACTTTTGCAGAAAATACATATCAGATACTATATGAGTAACCTTATTTTTCCCCCACATCTGCAAGAGGGTGACCGTATCATCGTCCTTTCTCCTTCCAGCAAAATTGACAAATCCTTCTTGAAAGGAGCCAAGAAGCGCTTGAAGTCCTGGGGGCTGGAGGTAGTCTTTGCCGATCATGCCGGCAGTTCGCACGGAACTTACGCAGGCAGCATCCGGCAACGCCTGGAAGACTTGCAAAAGGCTATGGACGACGAAAAAGCCAAAGCTATACTTTGCAGCCGTGGTGGATATGGTGTCGTACATTTGGTAGGCAAACTGGACTTCAGCAAGTTCAGAAAGCATCCCAAATGGCTCATTGGATTCAGCGACATCACGGCCCTGCACAATGTATTCCAGCAAAACGGTTTTGCTTCACTGCACGCCCCCATGGCACGGCATCTGACGGTGGAACCGGAAGATGACTTCTGCACACAAGCCTTGAAGGATATTTTGTTTGGCAATGCACTGGGGCAGGAAGAGAGTTTCAGCTACACCTGTCCCGGGAACAAACTGAACCACAAGGGGAAAGGAGAAGGAATTCTACGTGGTGGCAATCTGTCCGTATTCTACGGGCTTCGCGGCACTCCTTATGACATTCCCGCCGAAGGCACCATCCTCTTCATCGAAGATGTGGGAGAACGTCCGCATGCTGTGGAGCGCATGATGTACAACCTGAAGTTGGGTGGTGTACTCGAAAAACTTTCGGGCCTCATCATCGGCCAGTTCACCGAATACGAAGAAAACAAATCCTTAGGGAAAGACCTGTATGGTGCACTTGCCGACCTGGTACAAGAGTACGATTATCCGATATGTTTTGACTTCCCCGTCGGGCACGTCACCATGAATGTACCGTTGATTAACGGGGCGGAAGTGACGCTGGAAGTAGGAAAGAAAGAAGTAAAATTAAGCTTTAATACAGAAAAAAGATGAAACGGAATTATACATTTATCCCTCTGTTTCTGTTGCTGGTGGTAGCAGTAGTGGCATGTAGCAACAATAGCAGCAAGTCTGCCGAGGGTAGCGAGGAAAGCACCACAAAGGTAGTGGTCGAGGCTCCTTCGTTCAATGCAGACAGTGCCTATCAGTATGTCAAGGCACAGGTGGACTTCGGCCCGCGCGTGCCTAACACCAATGCCCACAAGGCGTGTGGCGACTACCTTGCCGGCAAGTTGGAACAGTTCGGTGCAAAAGTCTACAACCAGTACGTCGACTTGTCCGCCTACGACGGCACTCTGCTGAAAGCACGGAACATCATCGGCGCCTACAAGCCCGATTCCAAGAAGCGCATCGCCCTCTTCTCCCACTGGGACAGCCGTCCGTGGGCAGACCAAGACCCGGATGACAAGAAACGCCATACGCCCATTCTGGGTGCCAACGATGGTGCAAGCGGTGTAGGCGTGCTCCTGGAGATAGCCCGCCAAGTGCAGCAACAACAACCAGAACTGGGCATCGATATCATACTGGTGGATGCGGAAGACTACGGCACACACAGTGCATACAAAGGAGAACATAAAGAAGAGGCTTGGGGACTCGGTTCGCAAGCATGGGCGCGGAATCCTCATGTAGAAGGTTATCATGCCCGCTTTGGCATCTTGCTGGATATGGTAGGGGGAAAGAACCCTGAGTTCCGCTACGAAGCAACCTCCGAGAGGGTAGCCAAAGACGTCAACCGCAAAGTGTGGAAGGCTGCCAAAAACCTGGGCTTCGGGCGTTTCTTTGTTCCCAAAGACGGGGGAGAAGTAACCGACGACCATACATTCATCAACCGATATGGCAATGTGCCTACCATAGACATCGTGCCCTACGGCTTCTTTGAGCACTGGCACACCGTGAAGGATGACATGGATGCCATCGACAAAGAGACGCTTCAGGCTGTAGGACAGACTGTGATGCAAGTAATCTACAACGAAAAGTAATCACTAATCATTAATCACTAAATATCATGACCATCAACGAAGTACAAGATGAAGTAATCGCCGAATTCAATGATTTCGACGACTGGATGGACCGATACCAACTCCTTATCGACTTAGGAAACGAGCAGGAACCGCTCGACGAGAAATATAAGACGGAACAGAATTTGATTGAAGGTTGCCAAAGCCGCGTATGGTTACAGGCAGATGAGGTGGATGGCAAGATCATCTTTCAGGCAGAGAGCGATGCACTGATCGTAAAAGGCATCATTTCGCTGCTTATCAAAGTGCTTTCGGGACATACCCCGGATGAGATACTGAATGCCGATCTCTATTTCATCGATAAGATTGGCTTGAAGGAGCATCTGTCTCCCACCCGCAGCAACGGCTTGCTCTCGATGGTGAAGCAGATGCGGATGTATGCGTTGGCTTTCAAGGCAAAGGGGAGTAAATGACAATAAATCCCTACAATAAAAAAGCCTTCCGGATGTTTACTAAAAACTCCCTTGAAATTTACTAAATTTCCGAGTGATTTTTACTAAACTTCCGGAAGGTTTTTACTAAAAATATTCTTCCCCTTCAGAACACATCTCCGGCAGGGATTACAAAGAACGACCAAATAATTATTTTTCCTTACAAAGAAGGAGTATCTACTCCTCCCCTTCTTTATATTCCAAAATATCCCCCGGCTGGCAATCCAATTCCTTACAGATAGCCTCCAGCGTAGAAAAGCGGATTGCCTTTGCCTTTCCTGTTTTCAAGATAGAGAGGTTGGCGGGAGTGATATCAATCTTCTCCGCCAGTTCGCCCAAAGATATCTTTCTTCGAGCCATCATTATATCAAGGTTTACTATTATAGACATAGCATCATCATATTATTCATTATCACAAACATTCTCCTCCCATTAAATGGTTAAATCCTGCTCTTGCTTCAACTTCGTCCCGACAGCAAATATTTCAGTGAAAAGGATAGCCACAACCAGCAGCAGCCAGTTAACAGCCAACTCAAAAGGTGCCACCTCATACCCCGGCAGTGCGACTTGCTTCGTCACTTCTATATAGTTGAGCCATGTCACCAAAGAATCCAATAGACTGAATGCAACCAAAGAGTAAGTAAAGACACGCATCCTCACTACATTGTCGTCCGTAAAAACATCACGCTTCGATATGGATATAAAAAGACGTATCAGGCAATAGAACCCGGCTAAAAGCGCAAGGCCGACAAATACTGCGAAGAACGTAATAACACTGCTCCATATCGAAGGGATAATAGGAACACGTATTTTGTCTATTTTATAAGGAAGATTCTCCTTTGAAAAACTATTTTCCAGGGAATCCAACTGGGTATTAGCTAAAGGTCTTACGCTTACGGGAACAGTTTGGTAAGCACTATAAGGATGATTCTCTGTGTATACACTATTAAAGCCTTCCATAAAGCTATCTTTTGCATCCTTCCAACCGGCAGTGAAAGAGAACACAGATTCCACCACAATCACCAATATCGCCAAGATGCCTAATATTCTAAATTTCTTCATTACGATATCCTCCCATCACTAAATAGTTAAGTCTTGCTCTTCCTTCATTCTCAGTCCGATAGCAAACACTTCTCCTACAATCAGCGAACAAAGTCCCAGCACCAGCATGGTAGTACTTATAAGGCCTGAAAGATCCAAGCTATATCCACGAAGCGAGAAGACTTCATCAACACCGTGTACCATAAGATAAGCCATGAAAAGCGTACAGCAGAAACTAAGAATCAAAGCCAGTCCCATACGACGCAGACGGCGCACATTCTTCCAATTAAAGATATCGGATTTATTGATGGAGATTATCAGCCGGATAAACAACACAATGGCCCAGACATACACTAGCATTTGCAAGAGTCCCAACAGACTTTTGGTAATGTTCTCCCACTTGGCAGGATGGCTGTCGATGGTAATTGCCATAGTAGAATAGAGGGCAGGTACATAAGTGCCGCTCTTCTCATTGTACACGGAATCCTGGAAGATGTCACCTCCTGCTAAAAAGCTTTGCGGTTCCAGGCTAATGTACTTCATATTCATCAGCTCTTGTTGCGCCGCAAGAGACGGCCCTTTTTCAGCAACAGATTTCACACCGAGTCTGGCTCCGACAAAAAAGCCATAACCTGCCTCCAGTATCGAGTAACTCAGTACAAGTACCACTATCAGACAAAGGAAATTCAATCGTCTTTTCATACTTCAGTTATTGTAGTGTTAATATCAGATATTTTGTAGTCATTCAGTTTCTTCAGGGAAAGGAGAAGCAGCAAAGCAAAAACCACCAACCAGGCAATCAGTCCGGTTTCTCCCGTCAAGTCCGGCATTTCTTCTATTTCAGGATGTGTCAGGCTCATATATACCACCCAACTATTATTCAGGA
Source organism: Bacteroidaceae bacterium (assembly GCA_030843315.1). Taxonomy (GTDB): domain Bacteria; phylum Bacteroidota; class Bacteroidia; order Bacteroidales; family Bacteroidaceae; genus Bacteroides. Next base: position 16,884 of record JAUUPT010000036.1, read on the forward strand.
CATGCAGCAGAATACCCGGAATAAGGCTCTTAGTCTTATAGAAAAGCCATGCGAAGAAAAAGCCAAGGAAACAGGCATTCACCACCTGCGCCGGATTCAGATGAAAAATCCCGAACACTAAACCGGAAATCAGAATAGCTTTGGCAGGACTGTACTTCTCAAGCAATACTTTGGTAATGGCGCCGCGAAACAGCAATTCTTCCAATATCGGCCCCAGCAAAGCAATGCAGAGAATACCCAGCCAGCCGGATTGGAGCAGATTGAATGTATCCTCCAACCAATTGGGCAAAAAGGTAAGTTGGGATACCAAAACACTCACCAGGAATACTAAAGAAAATCCGCCGACTACACTCCATACCAAAAAGGAGAGTGACACGGGGGAATACTGACGCTTGTTGCCCGGCAGATAGCTCTTCCACCACAGATACAACGCCATAAATACAAATCCCAGTAACATGGAAGGTGCCATCACAATTTCTTTTGTCTTATCCATATCCATTGCACCACAGGCAATATAGGTATACAGCAAGCAGAAGAATCCGGCAACCAGTCCGCCAATGAGTTGCATCAGAAAGTAAATCAAAACCAACTTTATCGCTGTTTTCATCGTTCCTTTGTTCTTAAAAGTCTGCAAAGATACAAATTTCTCTCTCAAATTGTCAAGCGGCAGCAAATGCTCCTACCAACAAACCCATCACCATAGACAGTGATAAAACCAATAGCGTAATGCTCATGAATGCTCTTCTCATAACTCTGACCTTTTAATAAATTCATTCTTTCTTTTCGCTCTAACCTCGTTTTTCGATAAGTATTTATCGTTTTTCGATATGCAAAGAAATAATGTTTTTCTGAGACAAACAAGAAAAACAGAAAATATTTATCGAAAAACAATAAAAAAGAGGTGTTTTACGATAAATATTCAGAAAAGATACTTCTATTACTCTACTTAGAGCTGTTTAATGGAGAGAATAGCTTTTATCTCGGCTTCATCGCGATGAAGTTGAGATATCAGTTCGTCTATGGTATCGAACTTTAGTTCAGGACGGGTGCGGCGAACAAAAGAAAGGCGCATAAGCTGATGATAAGCATCGGCATTGAAGTCGAAGATATGTACCTCGATACTACGTTCAGGGCCGTTGTCAAGGGTAGGACGGTAACCGATGCTCAGCATACCACCGTATTTTCTTCCTCCGAAAAAGACGTGAACAGCATATACTCCATCGGCAGGAACCAATTTATCAGGATCATCTACGCGGAGATTGGCAGTAGGGAAACCTATCTTGCGACCGACATGATAGCCGTTGATTACCGTACCATCCAGGAAGAAATCATATCCCAGATATTCCGCAGCATCCGAAACATCACCTTCTTGCAGAAGGCGGCGGATGACAGAAGAACTGACCGTGACTTCAGCCTCATCCTTCATATAAGCATACGCGCGCGCAAGAAGCACTTCCATGCCCAGCTCCCGACCGTAGCGCACATAGTCGTCAAAGCCTTCACTGCGGTTATGCCCGAAGCGATGGTCATAGCCTATCACCAGGGCCTGTATCTGATATTGTTCTTTCAGAATAGCCATAAACTCTCTGGCTGAGAGCCGGGCTATATCAGGGGTAAAATCGAGCATAATGCAATAATCGATGCCGGTTTCGGCAAGCAGGGCTACCTTTTCATCGCAGGTAGTCAGCAGTTCGGGACGATAATTAGCCTGCATCACCTTGCGTGGATGTACGGGGAATGTGACGACCGACGAAGCAAGACCGCGCACGGCAGCAGCCTCGCATACCTGCTCTATCAAGTAGCGATGCCCCCGGTGTACTCCATCGAAAAAGCCGATAGTAGCTACGCTCGGGCGATTATCAGAACAAATGGCTCCAATCTTCATGTGCTTTCGGCGTATAAGTAGAAATACCTAATGCCTCTGCCGTACGGCAATTGGCATCAGAATCATCAATGAAAAGTGTTTCCTGGGGAATAATACCGGTTTCATCAAGTACTTTCCGGAATATCCCGGCATCCGGCTTTGCCATTTTCATTTTATACGAAAGGAATATATGTTCAAAGTAATCTTCCACACGGAAAGCCTTGTAAGAAAATGCATGCTTGCACGACCATTCCCAATGAAGTTCATTTGTATTGCTCAGCAGATAGACAACATAATCCTTACGCAGGTTCAACAGCAAATCCAATTTATAGGAAGGGATATTCACTAGGAAACTATTCCAGGCATCATCTATCTGTGCATCTGTCAACGACTTCTCCGTTTTCGTACGGATTACATCGCGAAATTCCGCAGTAGTAATCAATCCTTTTTCATATTTCTGGAAGAAGTCCTGCTGATGATAGATGTCCAACAATGATTCTACATCCGATATTCCCAACTTACTAAAGTTATCGAGACAGCACTGACGGTCCAAGTCTATCAGCACTCCTCCAAAGTCAATAATAAGGTTTTTAATTCCTGTTCTTTTCATCTTTTATCTTTTTGTTAAACGCCGGATCAAACGGATTAGTTCACCTATCCACAAAACAAGAGAGGTAGAAGCAATAATCGTTATCCAAGTCATTAAATCGAGCGGAACGGTGCGGAACACAGCGCCACCAAACTGCACGATTAGTATTTGTCCGCCCAAAATGGCGAGTATTATCAATTCCATGCCGTAGGATTTGGAGATGCCTTTGAATGCAGAGTCCGAAGTACCGAACACACGTGCATTAAAAAGATTCCAGAACTGCAACATGACGAAGAAGGTGAAGAAAATAGTCAGACGATGTGCAGTCATACCGCCTTCTGCATTATTAAACCAAAAGAGCATTCCCATAAGCAGCACCAGGAAAGCAAGCCCCATACCCAGAATAAAATATCTCATAGGCTTGGTTATGATGAAATCAGTACTCTTACGCGGTTTTTCGTTCATCACGCTTTCACTGGGCGGGATGGAGGCTAATGCCAATGCGGCAAAAGTATCCATAATCAAGTTCACCCACAGCATTTGGGTTACGGTCAGAGGAAGAGTTGTTCCAACCAAGGAGCCCAACAGGACTATGAACAAAGCAACAAAGTTGATTGTCAACTGGAAGACGATGAAACGCTGTATATTCTTATATAAAGAGCGTCCCCACATCACGGCCGTACCGATGCTGTTGAACGAATCGTCCAGCAAAGTGATATCGCTGGCTTCCTTAGCTACGGATGTTCCCGTACCCATTGAAAGACCTACCTGCGCATGGTTCAATGCAGGAGCGTCGTTCGTTCCGTCACCCGTCACGGCTACTACTGCACCTTTCTGTTGCAACAATTGCACCAGCCGTTGCTTATCCGTGGGACGTGCACGCGACATAATTTTCAAATCCATCACACGTTCCAATGCTTCTTCATCCGTCAGTTCGGCAAATGCAGCACCCGTAATGCGGTTGCGTTCGGTATCTTCCGGCTTCCACAAACCAATCTGGCGGGCTATCTCGGTAGCTGTACCCGGCGTATCACCCGTCACAATCTTGACACCGATACCTGCCGACTGGCATTTGGCAACTGCCGCAGGCACATCCGGGCGGATAGGGTCACTGATAGCAACCACACCCAGGAACGACAAATCGTTCTTGGCAACCAACGATACGCAATCATCGGCTTCCGCCTCATCTACTGTCTTAAATGCAAAGCCCAGCGTACGCATCGCCATATTCTGATAATTGAGCAATTGTGCTTCCACTATAGAGCGATACTCCACCGCATCTACCCGGCTTCCGTCCAGGAACACGTCCTTACACTTGCCTAATACGATTTCGGGCGCACCTTTCACATACAGCACTTTCTTCCCTATCAAAGGAGATTGCACCAAAGTAGCCATAAACTTCCGCTCTGTAGAAAAAGTCAACTGGTCGATGACTTTGGCGTCTTCGCGCAGGCTCAAGTAATTACGTCCCTGCCCATTCAGCCACAAGAGCAAAGCAACCTCTGTCGGATTACCCACACCCTTCGGCTTACCGCCATCCGCCTCTTCTTCCAGGAAAGCAGTAGAATTGGCACTGATGCCTTCCATTACCAGCTTGCTGAGATCGTCCTCTCCCAGTTCTCCGCTATTCTTCAGACTGTAAAAGTTAGGTTCGTACACCTGCATCAGGTTCTGCGTCAGCGTTCCGGTCTTATCGGTACAGATAACCGTAATAGCTCCCATCGTCTCACAAGCATGCATTTTGCGCACCAGGTTATTGGTAGATAACATACGCCGCATATTCAGCGCCAGACTGAGAGTCACACTCATCGGCAATCCCTCGGGCACAGCAACCACAATCAGCGTAACAGCCATCATAAAATATTGCAAGGTAGCCCGCAGAGCCGGCAACCAATCGCGGAACGTATGGAATGATGAAAAATCATAGACCAGCACCACATCTTTTATAAAGAAGATAAGGAATGCCAGACCTGCTACGGTGAAACCTATTTTCCCGATGAGGTTGGCAAGTTTTGTCAGCTGGATATTCAGAGGAGTGGGTTCTGTATTCTGCTCGGTACTTTGACGGGCCACTTTACCAATTTCCGTAGCATCGCCTACAGCTTCTACACGCATAGTACCATGTCCGTCCACCACCGTTGTACCACGCAGTATGCGATTGGAAGCATACGTCGCTTCTTCATCAAAGTCGGCTTCCACAGTCGTTTTGGTAACTACCGGTTCTCCCGTCAGATTCGATTCGTTGACCTGCAAAGAAATAGCTTCCAGTAATTCACCATCGGCGGGCACTTCTTCACCCGTTTCCAGCACTACGATATCGCCTACTACTACATCTTTGCGGGGGATTTCCTGTATATGGCCATTCCGAATCACTTTCACCAAAGTTTCTTCGTTCACTGCATTCAGCAGGTCGAACTTCTTGCCGGCATCATATTCAAAGAAGAAGCCGATACCGGTAGCCAGCAGAATGGCAGCAATAATACCGATCGTTTCGGCATACTCGTTCTCTACTATGGAAATAATCAAGGAAAACAATGCAGCAACCAGCAGTACCCGTACCACAGGATCTTCAAACTTTTCAAGATATAGTTTCCACAGGGAGGGGCGTTTGGGAGGTGTCAATAAATTTACACCATGCTCAGCGCGGCTCTTCCGCACTTGTTCGTCGGTCAGCCCGATATGAGAATAATCATCCTTTGTTGCAGTCATGCAAGTCGTTATGTTTAATTTTGATTCGCAAAAGTACAACAATAATTCGGGATACCTAAGGTTATTAAATCTTTTTATAAATTTGCAATTTTACTCTTTTTCCTTCACAAATTCCGGTTTCATCCTGGGTTCCCACGGCAAAGTGAACCAGAAAGTAGAGCCTTTACCTTCTTCCGACTCCACTCCGATTTCTCCACCCAGTTTATTCACAATAGTCTGGCAGATGGAAAGTCCTAACCCAGTACCTTTCTTTTCTTGCTCCAACTTGACAAACCGTTCAAAGATATGCGCCTGCTTTTCCTTAGGGATGCCGCTTCCGGTATCTTTCACATAAAAATAGAGTCCTTCCTCGTATGGCCTATAGCCCAACGTAATACTACCGGAAGAGGTAAACTTCAAAGCATTGGTTATAAAATTAGAAACCACCTGTGCAAAGCGATTCCTGTCCGTATGCATCGTATATCCCGTTTCGGGTGTTTCACGAATAATCTGTATTTTGCCTCCCAGCTCAGATACCCTCATACGGAATTGCTGCTCCAGATCAGACATTACCTGGTTCAGTTCTACATCCGATAATACGAACTCCAGCGTACCCGCTTCTATCTTTGAAAGATCCAGGATATCCGCTATCAGCTGTTGCAGCATCTCATTATTACTTTGTACTATCTCCAGGAACTGCGTCTTTTCTTCATCGGTCGAGGCAGAAGCCAACAATTCGGAGAAGCCGACTATCGCGTTCAGCGGAGTGCGGATTTCATGGCTCATATTTGCCAGAAAGACAGACTTGGAACGGTCGGCGTTTTCCGCTTTTTCCCGTGCTTGTTTCAATTCTGTTTCCACTTGCTTCAGATGGGTGATGTCATGCACGGTAATCACCATGCAGTCGCGCCCCTCTATTTCCATATATTCGCCGGAAATGTGGGTATCGCAATGCGCCGCCCTGCCTTCAGCATCTTTCACTTTCAAGACGGCTTCCATATCGACAAAGTTCTTCCGTTGCACAAAAGCGCGTTCTATCGCATTCCGCACGGGGCAATGCCCACAAAGTTCATGAGTACCACAGCCATCGGCGGCCGACAGAGCGTTGTAGCAGCGCAGCAGATCTCCTACGCGTTTGGGTGTATCAGGTTTCTCTACCCCGGTTATATCATAATAGTTGGTATAGAATACGGTAAAATCGCGATCTATCAGCAAGACGTATGCATGGATATTTCGCATAATCGCCTTGAACAGTTCATCTGTCATTTTCATAAAAAAGGAGATTTAAAGATTGGTGACGATAATCATTTTTTTGTTCAAAGATAAAACAAAAAAGCGTAGTTGATCGTTAATAAAGAACAAACCTAAAAAGAAAGATATGGAAAAGTACATTTGCACTGTTTGCGATTATGTTTACGACCCTGAATTAGGCGATCCGGATAGCGGGATTGAACCAGGCACAGCCTTTGAAGACCTTCCTGCGGATTGGGTTTGCCCTTTGTGCGGAGTCGGTAAAGAAGAATTTGAGAAAGCGTCCTAGGACGCTTTCTTTTCTTTTATATCGCTGCTGGCTTCCACTACATTCACCACGTAGTCACCCAGTTTCTCACATTCTGCAATGATATCCATATAATAAACGCCCATCTGATAGTCGTATTCCTTATTGTTCACATCCAGGATATTCTGGTTCTTCAGTTGGTTGCGGTAGTTATTGATTTCATTTTCTATGTTGAACGACTTGTTCACATCGTTGCTCGCATGCTCCGGATGTTCCACCACTACAATCATCTGAGCCAAAGCGTCATCTGTCAGTTTCATCATGAAGTGGATATGCTCATACTGCTTTTCCGTGAAGTCCTGATTGGTCTGACGCTTGCGGTTGATGGTGCGTGCCAGGTTGTAGCAACTGTCTCCGATGCTTTCTATTTCGGTCACTTCGCGAAGCATGGCACGTATCTGCAACTTACTTTCGGAACTCAAACGCCCCTCTGATACCTGATTTAGGTAATTGGCTATTTCCAACTCCATGCTGTCACTGATATTCTCGTATTTCTCCACGCGACTGAATACCTTATTGAAGTCATCGTCTTTCTCCGTATGCAGCAAGTCTTGCACCATGCCGAACATACGGCGGGTACGTTCTGCAAAAAGATGGATTTCCTTGCTTGCCTGCAAGATGGAAAGCTCCGCCGTAGAAAGCATACCGCCCGAAATGAAGCGTAAGCGATACTCCTCGTCCTGCTCCTTCATCGGGATAATAGCGCAAACCGTACGCTCGATGAACTTCACAAACCAGATAAGGATTAACACATTACATATATTGAAACACGTATGGAATGCCGACAGTTTGAAAGATACGGCTACAGCCGGGTCGGTAGTTCCCATCACATTTTCCACAAACCACGATACACCCTGGGTGAGAGGCACGAACAGGCACAACACCCATATCACACCGAACACGTTGAACACCAAGTGGGCCAATGCAGCCCTCCTCGCCTGCGTGTTACCGGTCAGTGCCGCAAGATTGGCCGTAATCGTCGTACCTATATTCTCACCCAATACCAGCGCGGCACCCAGCTCAAAGCTGATCCACCCGTTGGCACACATAATAAGCGTAATAGCCATAGTGGCCGCCGACGCCTGCACTACCATCGTCAGTATAGTACCTATACCTACAAAAAGAAGTATGGAGAGGAAACCCATATCCGTATAGTCCTGCACAAAGGCCAACATATCTGGATTCTGGCTCAAGTCGGGAGCATTGTTCTTCAGATAGGATAAGCCCATAAACAAGAAAGCAAAACCGAATATGAATTCACCGACAGATTTGCGGTTACTTTTCTGGGAGAAGAGAAGAGGGATGCCAAAGGCAAGAAGGGGAAGGGCAAAGGCAGCAATGTCGACTTTAAAACCTAATGCTGAAATAATCCATGCTGTAACGGTGGTACCGATATTGGCACCCATGATGACGCCTATGGATTGCGAAAGCGTCAGTAGCCCGGCATTGACAAAACTCACTACCATCACCGTGGTGGCAGAGGAAGACTGTATTAATGCCGTAATAAGCACGCCCGTTAGTACGCCGGTCACTCGGTTGGTTGTCATAGCGGTCAATATTCTCCGCAATCTGTCTCCAGCAAATTTTTGAAGCCCCTCACTCATGATTTTCATTCCATAGAGGAACAACGCCAATGAACCGAGTAGCTTTAAAAAATCATAAAAGGAATATTCCATCTTTAATTAATTAAAGGGTTTCTTTGCCCCATGTGTTATTATATTCTATATTTAGCGAGTCAACCAAGTAAAAAACGAGGCGTCATGAAACACATGTTACAAATTTGTTGCAAAAATAATAATATTTATAAAGAATTCCCTATCGGAAGCTCACTTTTGGATATTTATTACGGTTTTAATCTCAATTTCCCCTACCAGGTAGTCAGTGCCAAGGTAAATAACCGCTCCGAAGGACTAAACTTCCGTGTATATAATAATAAAGATGTAGAGTTCCTCGACATACGCGACTCCTCGGGTATGCGCACCTACGTCCGCTCTTTATGTTTCATTCTTTACAAAGCGGTCAGCGAACTCTTCCCGGATGGCAAATTATATGTAGAACATCCGGTGTCCAAAGGCTACTTCTGTAACCTCCGCATCGGGCGTCCCATCGAGCTGGAAGACGTAACCGCCATCAAGCAGCGGATGAAGGAGATCATTGCCGAGAACATTCCTTTCCACCGCATCGAATGCCACACCACCGAGGCCGTACGCATCTTCAGCGAACGGGGCATGAAGGACAAGGTGAAACTGCTCGAAACTTCCGGTTCGCTCTATACCTATTATTATACGTTGGGCGATACCATCGACTACTATTACGGCAACCTGCTTCCCAGTACCGGCTTCATTTGGCTGTTCGACATTGTAAAATACTACGACGGCCTGTTGTTGCGCATTCCCAACAAGAAGAATCCCGATGTACTGGAAGAAGTCGTAAAACAGGAGAAGATGCTCGACGTATTCAAAGAGCACTTGCATTGGAATTACATCATGGGACTGAGCAACGTGGGCGACTTTAACATGGCTTGTGAAGAAGGCCATGCCACCGACCTCATCAACGTAGCAGAAGCGTTGCAGGAAAAGAAGATTGCCCAGATAGCCGACGACATCTTCCGTCGAGGTGAAAACGGAAACCGGGTGAAAGTCATCCTAATCTCCGGTCCGTCCTCTTCCGGCAAAACGACATTCAGCAAGCGCCTGTCAGTACAACTGATGACTAATGGACTGCGCCCCTATCCCATTTCGCTGGACAATTACTTCGTAGACCGCCAGGACACCCCGCGCGACGAAAACGGAGATTACGACTACGAATCGCTCTACGCTCTCGACCTCAAACTCTTCAACGACCAGTTGCAAGCACTGCTGCGGGGCGAAGAAGTGGAACTTCCACGCTATAACTTCGCCCTCGGAAAGAAAGAATATAAGGGAGACAAACTGCGCATCGACGAGCATATCATTATCCTGCTCGAAGGCATACACGCTCTGAACCCGGAACTCACCCCACAAATCCCTGCCGAGGACAAATACAAGATTTACGTATCCGCCCTCACCACCATTTCGCTGGACGACCACAACTGGATTCCCACGACGGACAACCGCTTGCTGCGCCGCATCATCCGCGACTACAACTACCGCGGTTACTCGGCACAAGAAACTATCTCGCGCTGGCCCAGCGTGCGCGCCGGTGAGGACAAATGGATCTTCCCCTATCAGGAGAATGCCGATGTAATGTTCAACTCCGCCCTGCTATTCGAGTTTGCCGTACTGCGCTGCCATGCCGAGCCCATACTTACCAGCGTGCCGCGCAACTGCCCCGAATACGCCGAAGCGTACCGTTTGTTGAAGTTTATAAAGTTCTTCACTCCTGTACAGGATAAAGAGATACCGCCCACATCGCTGCTGAGGGAATTTTTAGGAGGAAGTAGTTTCAAATATTAAAAAAGAGCGATTGTTCTGCACCATGTATTAAAGAATATTACTACATTTGTGTGCTAATCAAACGTATTTACATAATGAAAAAGATAATATCTCTATTCTTATTAGCTATATTCTGCTTCTATAGCCAAATTTATGCCCAAAACCGTGCCAGCGAATTGATGCAACAAGCACAGGAGAATCTTGATAAAAAAGAATATATCAAAGCCCGTTACCTCTTTTTGCAGGCCTACAACGCTTTTGCCTCCCAGGACAACTATGCTAAGGCGGTGGAGTGCGGCGTCAACGCCAGTGCCCTCTACCATCGGGAGAACTTCTACAAAGAAGCTTTCGACTTGCTGCGTGGCGCCGAAATGGTAGTAACCACCGGCGAGCAGAAAACCGGCAAAGCCATGCCCGAACTCCGTTTCCGTATCAATAAGGAGCGGTTGCAGATCTATATCAACACCAAGAACCCAGCACGAGCCAAAGAGCTGCTGGGCCGACTGGAAGAGACAGCCAAGGCATCGCGCAACGATTCGTTGAGTAACGACCTACTCTACACCCAGGCCAACTACTATTACACCTTCGGCATGAACACGCAAGGCGATGCCGCCACCAACCGCCTGATAAGCCAGTACAAGGAACAAAAGAACTATGCCAAAGTAGACGAATGCTACAAGACCCTCATCAGCATTGCCCGCAAGGCCAACAATGCCGGAGTAGTGGCACGCACCTACGACAAATACATCCTGTGGACCGACTCTGTAAAAGCGCTTACCGCCCAAGACGAACTGAATGCGTTGAAGCAGAAATACGACGAAAGTCTCACTACTATCCAGGAGAAAGACGATTCCCTGAGCGCCAAACAGTATATCATCATCGGCCTTTGCGTGCTGGCAGCCATCCTCGCCGCCGCCTTGGTGCTGGGTGCCATCGTGCTGCTACGCTTCATCGTACTCACCCGCAAACAGAAAAAAGCCATCAGCGTTGCCAACGAGCACAACGAACTAAAGACCAAATTCATTCAGAATATCTCCGCACAGATGGAGCCCACACTGAACACGCTCGATGGGTCCTTGCCCGGCGTACGCGCGCTACACACCTTCTCACAGCACATTCAGGAGTTGTCCGAGCTGGAGAACAGCTTGTCCGAACCCTATGAAATGCAGGAGAAGAACATCTCTACTTTCTGCGAAAACATGATGGACAAGATTAAAGGAAAAACGCAGGAAGACGTCACCTTAGCAGTGAATGCCCCCAAGTTGAACGTGAAAATCAACCCCGAACAACTGGAACGCGTACTGCTGCACCTGCTGGAAAATGCCGCCGAGTACACTCCCGCCGGTGGAAAGATATGGCTCGACTTCAAGAAACGTGGTGCGCATACCCACCAGTTCATCGTTAGTGATACCGGCTGCGGCATCCCCGAAGAACAACGCGAAAATATCTTCAAGCCTTTCACCGAAGTAAAAGACTTGACGCAAGGCGACGGCCTGGGTTTGCCCATCTGCTCGCTGATAGCTACCAAGATGAACGGCAGTCTGACGCTGGACAGCGGTTATAACAAGGGAGCACGGTTTGTACTGGAACTGCACGCATAACGACTGACATACAGTTTAGGCTAAAAGACATACATCTCATACATAGGTATAATCCTGCGCATGAGATGTATTTGTATTATGCATGGTGTTTCATACGGACAACCATGGTGGATTCTCCGCAAAAGCCTATTGTTTCATCTTCTTCACAGACGTGAGTAAGTAACAACTAAAGATGCTTTTCACAACAAATGCATATGTTTAATACAACAAATGGTCATGCTTAACCTAATGAATGCCAGTCTATAACCGCAAGAAAGAAGCAGAATAATGAGACAAAAAAAGAAGAAAGTAGTATCTTTGCAGCAGTTCTAAGAAAAAAACAGAATGAGAAAACGAACCATTACAGCCGTATCGACATTAACTATTCTCTTGGCTGCCTGCATTTCCCGAACTAATTATGACCCTATGCTGATGCAGGCAGATTCACTGATGCCCACAAGGCCCGACATTGCCCTGTATATCTTGCAAGATATCAAATTGCAGCAATTCTCTTCACAAGCCGACAGAGCCTACTACGCACTACTGGTCACGCAGGCAAAAGACAAAAACTATATTCAGCAAACCGACGATTCGCTGATTCGTACCGCTGTAGAGTATTACACCTCCACTAATAACAAAAGGATGCAAGCTGAGGCATATTACTACTGGGGCTGCACTTACAGGGATACTAATCAACAATCGGCAGCCATAGAAAAGTATCTCATAGCCGCCGCGCTTGCTTTGGAAACAGGTGACACACAGCTGGTAGGACGCATCTACAATAACATCGGTTATTTATACTTTCGACAGAGATTATACGAGAAAGCTGATTCTGTTTATCAGAAAACCGGGCAAATAGGCAAGCAGTTAAATGACACCAGCCTATGGGCAGAAGCACTATCAATGCAGGGAAACATAAAGCTGCAACAGCAACTTTATCCGCAAGCGGAGCAGGACTTATTGCAAGCACTCCGTATTTTAGGGCACTTTGAGCAAGATGGAATACGGAGTGACATTACCGCTGCATTGAGTTCACTATATAGCAAAGTAGGCGACGGAAGAAAAGCTATCGAGTATGCCCAACAAAACATCAGTCTTCAAGAAGATAGTTTGCATTGCTATCGAGCCTTCCTATTATTAGGGGACGCATATTATAAAGTAGAACAATACGATTCTGCCTTATATTACATCAATAAGGCATTACCTTCTTGGAATTATGCCAATAAAGCAAGTGCCTATATGCGCTTGGCAGATATTGCAAGAAAAAGTGGAGAAATTGCCCAGGCGCTGGAACTGGAAAGGCTCTATTCCTCATACAAAGACAGTTTAGATCAAAGTTTGCAAAGAGATAAAGTTCTTGAAACAGAAAAACAGGTATTGATAAAACAGCAGCAAATACAATATGAGCATTCACGAAGTAACTACCGTTACTACATTATAGCCCTTACTGTAATCAGTATTTCATTTATCTATACCTTGCAAAAGTGGTACCAACAAAGAATCCAGCGACAGAATCAAGAAAGGATTCAATCAGAAAAAGTATTAAATCAGCAATATTTGCAACTGAAAAAGGAACTTGAACAAAAAGAAATACAAATTGCAGATCTTCAGAATGAAATCGCACAAAATAATACTGATGAGAAGCGTAAAAAGGCTTTATACAAAGAGCTTGCCGAGATGAATAAGCAACGAATGGCATTGGCGCGAGAAACCCTAGAGCATCTGGATGTATACGCAAAAATACAACGCATTATCGATGATTACAAGATGAAAGGCTATTCGAAAGAATCTTTAAGTAAAGAAGAATGGCTAAAACTTATAGCAGAGATAGACAAAGGAGGTATTATAAACCAAATAAGCATACAATACAGACTCTCAGAGAACGAAGTGCATTTGTGCTGTCTATCGCTGATGGATTTATCGCTTATAGACAAAGCAAGGGCCATGCACTACAAACGAACTACTATATATAGGAAAGAGAAAGACATCTTAGAGAAAATGGGAGAGAGTTACCAAGCCGGAAAACTGGAGATTCTACTGAAAAAGCATATCGAAGAAGCTATGCTATAGGGTATTGTTACATGTAACACCCCAAATGTTACACTTTCCCGTAAAAATGCGACACTGTTTTTCATCTTCGTTTAATGAAATCATACGAACTTTGCAGCAAACAAAATGCAACAGATATGAAACATTCATTATTTCTAATCGTATTATTTTGGATAGGAAGCATAACTACAAATGCCCAAGCAGCGATTAACGCATCCCAGCCCATTGCTCTTACTTTCTATAGTGGAGATGACCCAGAGAGAGAGATTCCAGATCTTGGACCTGAGAATGGACCTCGCACTCGCAGTGTAACGTTCGAGTCTATTTCTGCTTATTTAAATGACAATGTAGTAACCGTAACATTCGGAGAATCTTTCTCCACCGCTACCATTATCATTACTAATACAGCAACAGGCGAAACAGTCTATTCAGAAACTAGCAACAACCCTATAAACCTTAACATAGACCTAAGTGGTGAAAGTTACGGAACCTATCTCATTGAGATAGAAGCCGACAACACCCACTTAAAAGGAAATTTCTCATTGTAACTATTTTGGTATAGGCGAAGCACTCATGACGGCGGTCAACAATAACAGCATTATTCTGTATCGCTATTTACGGGCCTTATCCGTAAAAATAAGTCGGAGTACTGTGCATCGTCTGCTTGATTCCCCCGCAGAAAATAGCCTGCGGGGAATCAGCGATGCACTCGATGCATTGTATATAAAGAATGAAGTGCATCACTTTCCACCACTGTATGACTACTTTCTCCTATTGAATACTCCCTTCATCACAATGCTAAAAGCAGATGAAGAACCTCTTTGTGTTGTGACCAAGAAAGACGATTTCATCGTAGAATTCAGGAATGCAAAAGGAGAAAAGCACTATATCAGAGCAAGTCAGTTTCTAAATAAGTGGACGGGGACCGTGCTGTTTGGAGAACCTACCAAGAGTACACCTTCCGAATCCTTTTATATGTGGAAAAATCTAAGTTATTATCTTTCATTTTAAGAAATTCCGTTATTCAGAACAAAACAAAGAATCCCTTCTCCTTATATAAAGAGAAGGGATTCTTTGTTTTGTTCTGAATGATAGAATGAATCATCATTCTGAATGATTGAAAAAGTATCAGCGTAACGCCTCTACTTCTTCCGGTGTCAATGGAATCTTCTTACCCAAGCGGCGTGCACCGGTTTCAGTAATCAGATAATCTTCTTCATTACGGATGCCACCGAAGTCGCGATATTCTTCTAACTTGTCGTAGTTGATAAAGTCCATGAACTTCTTCTCACCTCTCCAAAGGTCTATCAGTTCGGGGATGAAGTAGATACCCGGTTCAACGGTAAGCACAAAACCCGGTTGTAAAGGGATGGCAAGGCGCTGGCTCTTGCGGCCGAACTGTGTACTCTTAGGCTGACCGTCGTAGCCTACCCAAACTTCACCCAGGTTTTCCATATCGTGTACATCCAGCCCCATCATGTGGCCCAACCCGTGAGGATAAAACAATGCATGAGCACCTTCGCGCACAGCATCTTCAGCGTTACCCTTCATCAGGCCCAGTGCCGTCAGCCCTTCTACCATCACTTGGGCAGAAAGTTCATACACTTTCATATAAGGAATACCAGGACGGAGTGCATTGACCGATGCCAGATGCATCGCATTCTGTACTTCGTAGACCGCACGCTGGCGGGGAGTAAATGTCTTATCGGCAGGAACGGTAGAAGACATATCACCACAATAGCCCGAAGGCAACTCGGCACCGGCATCAATCAGGAATAAATCGCCCGGTTTCACCTTATTACCGTGATAGTGGTTATGCAGAGTCTGTCCGTTGACAGAAGCAATTGTGGCAAAGGAGAGTTCGCAATTGTTCATTTCGGCTATGCGGTTCATCTCCGCTACTACTTCGTACTCGTACATTCCCGGACGGATTACCCTCATGGCTGTGGTATGCATATCGGCAGTCACGTCGCAAGCCTTCTCTATTTCGGCTATTTCTTCGGCCGTCTTATAATTGCGCTGTGCCACCACTGCACGGATAAACGGTACGGAACCTTCCTGACGGGCAGGCGGAACACCCAGCCAATCCATCAGTTTCAATTTGTGCTCGGCACGGTAGGGAGGAAGATAATGAATCGTCTGTCCACTCTGCACAGCTTTATGCAGATAGTTGGCGATATCCGCTGAAGGGCGGGTTTCGACAATGCCTACTGCGGAAGCCTTTTCGTGAAGGGTGGGCTGTGTTCCCATCCATACAATATCATCAATGGTCAACTCGTCACCAAAGATAATTTCTTTATCTTCGTCTATGTCGATTATAGCAGACAGCCCCGCGAACGACAGGCCGAAATAATATAAGAAAGAGGAGTCCTGGCGGTAACGGAAGGTATTATCCCCGTAATTCAGTCCTTGTTCATCATTACCCAAGAACAACAATACTCCTGAGCCGACCGTTTTCTTCAGCTGGGCTCTGCGCTGCACATACGTTTCTTTAGCAAACATAACATTCAGGTTTTAATAGTTATGGAACAAAGATAACAACAAAAATACAACCACACGTCCGCTTTCTTGTTAAATATCATAAGAGAAGATTTCGCGTTCCCGAACTATTCATTATTTTTGCGGTAGAATTTGAATGACATCACCACAATTTTGTAATTTGTAATTCGCAATTTGTAATTATCATAAGTATGGCACAAGGTTCCCGACAAGTACAAACGCAGGCGCAGCAGCAGATACAGACGCTATCGCCGCAACAGATTCTGGTAGTGAAGCTGCTGGAACTCCCTGCTGTGGAGCTGGAAGACCGCGTGCATGCCGAACTGCTTGAGAACCCGGCACTGGAAGAGGGAAAGGAAGACGCCCCCGGCGACGACTATTCCGAGACTTCCGACGCAGAAGCCAACTCTGAAGACGGCGGAGACACCAGCTACGATTCGTTGAGCGACTATCTGAGCGAAGACGATATCCCCGATTATAAACTACAGGAAAACAACCGGAGCAAAGGCGAACAAGCCGAAGAGATACCATTCTCTGACGCCACCTCTTTCTACGAAACTCTGAAAGAGCAACTGGGCGAGCGCGACCTCACCGAGCACCAACGCGAATTGGCCGAATACCTGATCGGTTCGCTGGACGACGACGGGTTGCTGCGCAAGTCACTGGATAGCATCAGCGACGAACTGGCTATCTACGCCGGCATTGACGCCTCTCCGCAAGAACTCGAAGATGTACTGAAAATCATTCAGGACTTCGACCCTGCCGGACTGGGCGCCCGCGATCTGCAAGAATGCCTCCTGATACAAATCCGCCGCAAGATAGAGCAGCAACACTTCACTCCCAACCCGTTGCTCTACATCGAAGAAGCCATCCTGTCGGAGTGTTACGAAGAATTCACCCGTAAGCATTGGGAAAAGATACAGCAGAAGCTTGGTTTGGAAGAAGATGCCTTTGAGCAAGCCATCAAAGAAATCTGCAAACTGAATCCGCGTCCGGGTGCATCTCTGGGCGAAGTGATAGGCAAGAACATGCAGCAGATAGTGCCTGACTTCATTGTGGATACCTATGACGACGACACCATCAACGTGGCGCTGAACAATCGCAATGTACCCGAGCTGCGCATGAGCCGCGACTTCACCGAAATGGTGGAAGAGCATACCAAGAACAGAGCCAACCAATCGAAAGAATCGAAAGAGGCCATGATGTTTCTGAAGCAGAAGATGGATGCCGCACAAGGTTTCATCGATGCCGTGAAGCAACGCCAAAACACGCTGATGACTACCATGCAAGCCATCATCGACCTGCAACGTCCATTCTTCCTCGAAGGAGACGAGTCACTGCTGCGCCCCATGATTCTGAAAGATGTGGCGGAACGCACCGGGCTGGATATTTCGACCATCTCCCGCGTCAGCAACAGCAAATATGTGCAGACTAACTACGGCATCTACCCATTGAAGTTCTTCTTCAGCGACGGTTACACCACCGAAGATGGCGAAGAGATGTCCGTACGCGAAATACGCAAGATACTGAAAGAATGCATCGACGGCGAGGACAAGAAGAAGCCCTACACGGATGACGAGCTTACCGATATATTGAAAGAAAAAGGATATCCGATAGCCCGCCGCACGGTAGCCAAGTATCGCCAACAGATGAATATTCCGGTGGCAAGGCTGAGGAAATAGTGGTAGAGTGACAAGGTGGTAAAGTGATAGGGGGAAGTGACCTCAATGTAATTTGTAATTAATAATTCGTAATTAATAAAGTAGAAAATGGTTGAAGAACATATCATTGCAGATAGAACCCTCATTCGAACCGCGAAAGTGATTTCGGCCATTTTCACGCCGTTTTCTATTCCTTTCCTGGCTTTTCTGATTCTGTTTATATTCTCGTACTTGCGCATCATGCCGCTGCAATACAAGTTGATTGTGCTGGGCGTGGTGTACTGCTTCACCATCTTGATGCCCACGCTCACCATCTTTATCTTCCGCAAGATAAACGGCTTCAGCCCCGAAGATCTGGTGGAAAGAAAGAAAAGATACATACCTTTTATATTGACTATTACTTCCTATATATTTTGCCTACTCATGATGCACCGGCTTAATATACCGTGGTACATGACCGGCATTATTCTAGCTGCATTGGTGATGATGATTATCTGTATCATCGTGAATCTGAAGTGGAAACTCAGTGAACACATGGCAGGTGCGGGAGCAGTAGTAGGCGGATTGGTGGCTTTCAGCGCTTTGTTCGGCTATAACCCCGTGGGATGGTTGTGCCTCTTCATACTGGTGGCAGGCATATTGGGCACTGCCCGCATCATCCTGCAACATCACACGCTGGGCGAAGTGATGGGCGGTTTCGCCGTAGGGCTTATTTGCTCCCTACTGGTGCTCCACCCGTTGAGCAATATATTGTTCCGCATCTTCCTCTTCTAAAAAGTAGGAACGGCGGAAGTTAGCCTCATGTAATTTGTAATTTAATAACTTATAATGAATAGCAGTATTAACCCTTAAAAACTAAGAATCATGAATCTACCAACAAATGTAAAGTACACCAAGGAACACGAATGGATCCGTCTGGAAGGTGATGTTGCCTATGTAGGCATTACCGACTATGCACAAGAGCAACTGGGCGACATCGTATTCGTCGACATCCAGGCAGAAGGTGAAACACTGGCTGCCGAAGAAGTATTCGGTACCATTGAAGTAGTAAAAACCATTTCCGATCTTTTCATGCCTATCAGCGGAGAGATTACGGAACAGAACGAAGCCCTTGCCGACCAACCGGAACTGGTAAACAAAGATCCGTACGGAGAAGGCTGGCTCATCAAAATCAAGCCCGATGCCGATGCAGACTTCGACAGCTTGCTGGATGCAGAAGCATACAAGGCGCTGATAAATGCGTAATTAATTAATAACTAAGTTAATAACATGACTCCAATCGTTAGCATCATCATGGGCAGCACCTCCGACCTTCCTGTAATGGAGAAGGCGGCACAACTGCTCAATGACTTACACGTACCGTTCGAAATGAACGCTCTCTCTGCCCACCGCACGCCGGAAGCAGTAGAAGACTTTGCCAAGAATGCCCGCCAACGCGGCATTAAAGTGATTATCGCCGCTGCCGGTATGGCTGCCGCCCTGCCTGGCGTGATTGCCGCCAACACCACCTTGCCGGTTATCGGCGTGCCCGTAAAGGGTTCGGTGCTCGACGGCGTAGATGCACTTTATTCCATCATCCAAATGCCTCCGGGCATACCGGTAGCCACCGTTGCTATCAATGGTGCCATGAACGCTGCCATCCTGGCCGTACAGATGCTGGCGCTGAGTGATACCTCACTGGCCGAAACATTTGCCGCCTACAAAGAAGGTTTGAAGAAGAAGATAGTAAAGGCAAATGAGGATTTGAAGGAAGTGAAGTACGAGTACAAGGTCAATTGAAAAAATGGATTTATTCAACTATTCCCGACGGGAAACATCAGAAGTAAACATTGGAGCCACCCCTATGGGCGGCTCCAATCCTATCCGTATACAGAGTATGACCAATACGGCTACACAGGACACCGAAGCCAGTGTAGCACAAGCAAAGCGTATTGCAGATGCCGGCGGCGAATACGTACGCCTCACGGCACAAGGCGTTAAAGAAGCCGAGAACCTGATGAACATCAATGCCGCTCTAAGGCAGGATGGATATATGGTGCCCCTTGTGGCCGATATCCACTTCAACCCGAAGGTGGCGGATGTGGCGGCACAATACGTAGAGAAAGTACGCATCAATCCGGGAAACTATGTGGATGCGGCACGCACCTTCAAGCAACTGGAATACACCGACGAGGAGTACGCACAAGAGTTGCAGAAGATACGCGACCGCTTCGTCCCCTTCCTCAATATCTGCAAAGAGAACCATACGGCTATCCGCATCGGTGTGAACCACGGTTCGCTGTCCGACCGCATCATGTCGCGCTACGGCGATACCCCGGAAGGGATGGTGGAGTCGTGCATGGAGTTCCTTCGCATCTGCGTGGAAGAAGACTTCAGGGATGTGGTGATTTCCATCAAAGCTTCCAATACGGTAGTCATGGTGAAAACCGTTCGCCTGCTGGCCGCCGTTATGGAACAGGAGAACATGCACTTTCCGCTACACCTTGGCGTGACCGAAGCCGGTGACGGAGAAGACGGACGCATCAAATCGGCCCTGGGCATCGGAGCGCTGCTTGCCGACGGGCTGGGCGACACAATCCGTGTTTCTTTGAGCGAAGCTCCCGAAGCAGAAATCCCCGTGGCACGCAAGTTGGTGGACTATATTGTGCAACGCCACGACCATCCTTATATCCCCGGACCGGATGTGCCGGAATTCAATTATCTCTCTCCTGCACGCCGCAAGACGGTAGCCGTGCATAATATCGGCGGCGAGAACCTGCCCGTAGTCATTGCCGCGCGTCTGGATGGCAATATGGAGTTCGATCCGCAGTTCATGCCCGACTACGTTTATACGGGCAGAACCGTACCCGAACAATGTCCCGAAGGTATGCAATGCATCATCGATGCCGATACGTGGATAGGACAAGCCAATGCCTGGCCCGCCTTCAAGGGCGACCAAATGCACTTCCTCAGCAGTTGCAACGCTTCCCTGAAGTTCCTGTTCATCACTTATATGGGTTTGAACGACGAAGCAATCGCTTGCTTGAAGTATCACCCGGAAGTGGTGCTCATTTCGCAGAGCAACCATCCCAACCGCTTGGGAGAGCAACGTGCCCTGGCGCATCAGATGATGCAGGAAGGCTTGAAGAACCCGGTCGTTTTCTTCCAGCACTATGCAGAAGAGGAAGCGGAGAACCTGCAAATCAAGTCGGCTGCCGACATGGGGGCTCTTATCTTCGACGGATTGTGCGACGGAATCCTCCTATTCAATCAGGGAAACAGAGAGGGTGATAAGGTGATAAGTGATAAAGTGGTAGACGCTACCGCATTCGGCATTCTGCAAGCAGGACGCGTACGCACCAGTAAAACGGAGTACATCTCTTGTCCGGGATGCGGACGTACCTTATACGACCTGGAAAGTACCATTGCACGCATCAAAGCTGCCACCAATCATCTGAAAGGATTGAAGATAGGCATTATGGGGTGCATTGTCAACGGTCCCGGAGAAATGGCAGATGCCGATTACGGCTATGTCGGTGCCGGACGAGGCAAAATCAGTCTTTATAAGAAGAAGGAATGTGTAGAGAAGAATATTCCCGAAGAAGAAGCCGTAGAAAAACTGATAGAGCTGATAAAGGCGAATAGTGATTACACTGAGAAATAAATAACTGAGAAATAAATATAAGAAAGCCCGCACAACAAATGGATGTGCGGGCTTTCTTTATCATAATTCATAAGTCTCTATTTCTTCTGACTGAACAACCAACTCATAAAGTCCGGTTCATTGAATGCAGGATTCCAACTGCCGTGCCCACAACCCGGAAACTCGATGTATTCCACCTCGGCACCGGCTGCTTTCAGAGCTTTATATGCCGCGCGCGAACCTTCCGTAGGCACAACATCATCCGCATCGCCGTGGAAGATGCGGAACTTCACATCCCTGGCTGCTTTCAACCGTGCCGGATTTACCGTACCACAAATAGGAATGGCAGCAGCAAAGACTTCCGGGAAGCGGACAACCATGTCATACGTACCCATACCTCCCATAGAAAGCCCGATGATATAGATGCGGTCTTTATCCACTTGAGGCATTGCCAGATAAGTATCCAACAAATCCTTCAAAGTACGGAACACCGGAGATATCGGTTTATCCAGCGGCATTTCTGCCGGAACAAAAGACTCCGGACGTTCCGTATATGCCCAATATCCGCCTTCCGGGCATTGAGGAGCCAGCACAAAGGCAGGATACTTCTCCCGGTTCACCGGGTTGAGCCACATCTGTGCGCCATGCACCAACTGTCTCTCATTGTCGTTGCCCCGTTCTCCGGCGCCATGCAGAAACAACACCAAAGGATATTTCTCACCTGGCTTCACCGTCTCCGGACGAAGCAAACGGTACAATAACGTATCTCCACGCGAAGAGATAAACGCTTCCTTCTGATAAGCATCTTGCGCCGACAAAGGCAACAAAGCCAGCAAAAGGCAAACTACACTGAATATTCGTTTCATCTTATTTTTGTTTGTTTATTACCGGTACAGTCAACATCTCATTATACTTCGGCTGATCGCTCAATATCTTCAGAGCTTCTTTCAGGTCGTCATCGTCCTTCAACTGCTGGATAATGCTTCCGCGCTGATAATAATAGCGTTTGATGATTTCTACTGCGATCATGCTCTTGATATCTTTGGAGAAGTAATCCAAATCATGGTCGAGGTTATGCTTCAGCTTCTTTTCCAAAGCACCGAACTCTTCGGAAGCATCTGCCAGATAACCTTCAAACTCAGCCATCTCTTTCAGATTCTTCAGAATCTTTTCCGTTTGCTGGTCGTATTTGAAGTCCGCCTTCTTCACCATCGCCTTGAAGTCGGCATAGTCGGCATCCGTCACTTCAAACTTCTCGGGTGAAGGAACAGTGGGGTGCTTCAGGCAATAATCCGTAGCATAATTAAAGATAAGATTATCGTTGACCAGATAGTAGAGGATGTTCGGCAATTTCTCCGGCTTCACGGCTATATCGGGAGTTACGCCGCCACCATCACGCACTTCGCGTCCGGCTGCAGTATGGAATACCGTGGTCAGACTGTCAGGGATGCGTCCTGCATTGCCTTCCTCGTTCCGGTGCTCGTAGTCGATGGCTTGCACACAACGGCCGCTGGGGATATAATATTTGGAAGTAGTCAGCTTGATTGTTCCGCCGTATGGAAGCGGACGGGGAGTCTGCACCAGTCCTTTGCCGAAAGTACGGCTACCCACAATCACTGCACGGTCAAGGTCTTGCAAAGAACCTGCCAGAATTTCGGAAGAAGAAGCAGTACCGCCATTCACCAAAACAGCCAAAGGTATCTCCAGATCCAACGGTTCGCGCAGGGTCTTATACGTATTGCTGGATTGTTTGACCTTGCCTTTTGTCGTCACAAGCGTCTTGCCACGGGGCAGGAAGAAGTTGGCTATCTCGATAGACTCTTCCAGCAAACCACCGCCATTGTTGCGCAGGTCAATCACCAGCGAAGTGATTCCCTTCTTCTTCAAGTCCAGGAAAGCCTGCTTGAACTCTTTGGAAGGATTACCGGAGAAGGTACTGAGGTTGATGTAACCTATATTATTTTCCAATACTGCATAGTAAGGGATGAGCGGCATCTGGATAGAACGGCGTACAATATTGAATTCCAACGGTTCCTTTGTACCGGGGCGTTGCACCTTCAACTTGAAGCTCGTTCCCACCTGGCCGCGAAGCAACTTGCTCACGTCGGTATTTCCAAGAAGATCCTTACCGTCAATCTCCAGCAAGATATCACCGGCCTTCAGTCCTGCATTGGCAGCAGGCATATTCTCGTAGGGCTCGGCAATGACGGTACGTTTCAATTTCGGTTCATATCTGATAACAGAGCCGATACCACCGTAAGAGTTCTTCAGCATCTGTTCCAATTCAGCCTGGTCGTCTTCGGGGAAATACTGTGTATAGGGGTCCAGCGAATAGAGCATGGCATCGATGCCCTCGCGGATTGTCTTATCCGGATTAATCGTATCGACATAGAACATATCCAGCTCCTTCACAATAGAATTGAATATATCCAGGTTCTTGGCTATCTGAAAACTACGGCTGTCGCCGCTCTTAAAGCTCAGAAAGCAGACGGCTCCTGCTACAACCAGCAAAGCAGCTATCCAGCGTATCTTTAAAAATCTTCTCATATCAATTAATTAACATTATTTCTTCCTTAATCTTTTCCCATTGCTCCGCCGGAAGTTCCGTTCCTACCACCTGTATCACATCTCCGGCAAGGATAGAACCTATCTTCGCACACTTCTCCAACGAGTAGCCGCACGTAAGCCCATACAAGAAACCGGCAGCAAAGTAGTCTCCGGCTCCCGTGGTATCTATCACTTTCCCGACAGCAACAGCCGGCACACGCACTTCTTCCGTGCCCTTGCGGATCAGGGAACCGCGTGCACCCACCTTTACAATAGCGATGCTGCACATCTTGGCAATGATGTCCAACGCCTTTTCCGGTTCCTCGCCGGTGAAGGCTTTGGCTTCTTCCTCATTGGCAAAGACGATATCCACATATTTGTTTATCAACAAAGAAAAGAAATCGTGGTCGCCCTCTACTATATTATAGCTTGCCATATCGAGGCAAACCTGCAATCCGGCTTCTTTAGCTAATTCGATGGCACGAAGAATCATATCATGATCCTGTACCAGATAGCCTTCTATAAACAGATAGGCATATCCCTTGAACATTTCCAGCGAGAGGTCTTCCGCCTTCAAGGTAGACGCTGCTCCCAGATAAGTGCCGAAGGTTCGTTCTCCGTCGGGAGAGATAAAAGTGGAGGCGACGCCCGACGGCAATGCCGTAGAAAGCAACAAATCGGCTTCCGTGCCACGTTCCAGCAAACTATCCCGAAAAAAGTTTCCATAGAAGTCGTTACTCACCTTTCCGATGAATCCCGTGCCCGCTCCCAGGCATGCCATCCCTCTGATGGCGTTTCCGGCAGAACCGCCGGTAGCCAGATGAGTCTTCATCTGACTGAAACATTCATTGATTTTCTGTAGTTTATCTTCATCTATAAGCGTCATGCTTCCTTTCGGGAGTTGCATCTCTGCCAAGATTTCATCGTTGTCTATGATTGCAAGCACATCGACCAAAGCGTTGCCCAATCCGATTATTTTGTCCATCTTTGATATTTTTTTTGCAAAGATATTGCATATTTCAAAATATCCTATTACTTTTGCACCGCATTTGAGAAAAAACAACATTCTTCCTTAGCTCAGTCGGTTAGAGCATCTGACTGTTAATCAGAGGGTCC
>JAUUPT010000037.1 GCA_030843315.1 Bacteroidaceae bacterium
CCGATGAGTTTAAGAGATAATTAACGCGTGACACAGTTTATTTTACAGACCCTTTTTTGATGCTTAGATAGTCTGACAAGGGTTTTAGCTATTCTTTCTACCCTTATTTATATTCAATCATTCAATAGAACCGTTTTCCCAAGAAATATCCCAGTCACAGATTTAGCTCCCAAGTTCATCATCCTCTGTCGCAACTGCTTAAAGCTCTGCCCACTCGTCAGCACATCATCGAATAATATCACGTGCTTCCCATCCACATCCCTTTTCTTGATTTTCAAGTTAGACACCACATTTTTATCTGATATACCTTTCATCTGTTCCCGTTCTTGTTCAATCCAAATGGTCTGAAACCCATCACGGACATTCAGCCATTTTGACAAATGGTAGCAGAGAACTGGAAATCTTTTCCGCTGCCGTTCTCTGGTCGATGCTGGGATAGGAATGAGTATCGTTTGTTCGGGAGAATCATAATAAGTGATATTCTTCATGCAGAGAGATATAATCTTTGCCACCAGCATACCGCAATGTCCTCCTTCCTTGAATCGGAAAATCAAATTACTGATACGTTTCTGGTGAACATCTACATTCTTAATGCGAGTAGGATAATAGTCATGTACATAGTGACAAGTACTTCCGTCAATCTCACAACTTCCGGCAAAAACCGTATCATAAGGATAAAATTCCGTTTCCACTCCGCAATCATAAGAAAATACCAGAATATCCTTGTACATATTTAATCTTTCAGAACTTTCCGTCCTTCCAATCCATCCTGCTGATCCACCGGTATTCATCAATCCAACACCTATTTCAAGTTGTTTGTTAAATGCTTGATGAGATATGACATACCAATTATAATCTTTACACAGTTCCGTAAAGTCAGCAAAGTTGCCAGATAAGAAATAGAAAAGACCACCTTCTTTCAATACAATCACATATTCACCCAATGGTTGTCGGCGCAAATAGAAAAATTCCTCAAAACTTCTCAACTTATACCCCATTGGAACTTTATATCCATCTACCACATAGCCTGAATCATATTCAAACAACATATCAAAGTCTTCAACCATAAGCACTATATTCTATTTCAATATTTTATGCAAATATACCACCTTGACATCCGAAGGTAAACACTATTCATTACTCTTTTAGCTTCTTTTATCACAAAGCAGTAAACGCTCCGATCATAAACAGAGAAACGGCTTTTTCCACTTGTAAAAGCAGTAAAAGCCGTTCCACTTCATGAAAACCTTATTAATTTATCCCTTGCATTTTACTTATTTGCAATACAATAGGAATTTTCTGTTCACTGACCTTACGTACAAGTTGTTCGGTAATCCATTCCCTGAACATAGCACAAAACGCACTTTTCATACGAAAAGCAAGCATGATAATCATATTCAGATTATAATAATACAACGTTCCATACTTACCGGGAGCATATTCTATTCGCACATCTTTTGTCACCGCATACTCATGCAATTCACCTTCAGCAAAAATCTTTTTAATTTGTCGTTCAACCGAAGCATCACAAACGTTGAATATATCTGCAATCTCATGCACATTCATCCAAATGCTACCATCTTCAGCAGGTCTGAGAGCAATACGTACACCACCGGAATCTTTTGCTTCTATAATGACTTTCCCTTCATCCATATCTATATAATTATGAGTTTAACGCTATTGTTTCCAATTCATCCAATTTTCCCGACAACTGTTGCATATCATTACGTATTTTATCATTCGTGATACGGGCATAAATCTGTGTCGTTTCTATATTCGTATGCCCCAACATCTTCGATACCGTTTCGATAGGCACTCCCTTAGCAAGAGTAACAGTCGTCGAAAATGTATGCCGCGCGAGGTGAAAAGTAATATTTTTATTAATTCCACACAAATCCGCAATCTCTTTCAAATAAGAATTTAACTTTTGATTACTTAATACGGGCAATAATTCCCCTTTAGGTAATTGTCCTTCATACTTCTTCAGTATAGCCAATGGAATTTTCAGCAGTGGAACATTTACCGGAGTATCTGTTTTTTGACGATGCCTCATAATCCACGGCTTACCATCAAACGAGATACAGATTTCACTTGCTTTCAGTGTCTTTACATCAATATAACTAAGCCCCGTAAAACAAGAAAAAATAAATACATCCCGCACCTGTTCCAGTCGTTTCGTTGGAAACTTTTTCTTCAATATTTTCTGTATCTCTTCGTCGGTCAGATAACCTCTATCCACACGCTTCAATCGAATCTTATAATTCATAAACGGATCAGTATAAATCCAGCCGTTATTCTTTGCCATAATGACAATCATTCGGAAAGTCTGCATAAATTTGGCGGTTGTGTTCTCATTACATAAACTGACGGTACGCAGATACGTTTCAAAATCCGTAATGAACATATGGTTGATTTCCTTCAAAGCAATATCCGTGATATTATACTTTGCTTTCATAAACTCTTCCATTCTCCTATAGCATCGGCCATACTTCGCCATAGTAGCGGCTGTTTTACTGATACCAACCAACTTTTGTGCATCTTCATTATGTTTCTTGAATAATTCTAAAAGAGTTCGTTGCTTAACGGTAAAACCCAAGAACGCATTTCTTACTTTCTCCGCTGTAACAAACGACTCATGAATTTCAATATCACGATAGTGATTTTTCAGAGAAGTACGTATGTTCTCCAACAACTCATTCAACTGACGTGCCTTTACAGAATTACCAGCCGCTTTCCCCAGCTTCACGTCCCATGCTTTTGGATCCACATTCAATTTAGAACTGAACTGTGTGACATCACCACTTACTGTCAGTCTGACCATTATGCAGACTGTTCCATCCTTGTTTACTTGATTCTTTCTAATGTAGAAGAGAATCTTAAATGTACTCTTGCTCATATACCTTGTTTTTTATGTCCGTAACAATGGGGTTATGATTTCCCACTGCAAAGGAACGATTAACAATTAGTTTATGAACGGACATCTAAGAGACAACGAGCGACAAATCAGCAACTTAGCATTAAAATCGTTACTATTCTATTTCGCTCAATTTTCAGTAACGATTTAGTAACACTACTTTGTCCAAACGGGGCATTTTCTTGTCTTTTGCTTGTCTGTCGACAAAATGAAAAAGTCCCGTAAAACCTTGATTTTACGGGACTTGTCTTAGCTTTTCCACCATTTGTCTTTAGTGTTCAGCGGAGAGACAGGGATTCGAACCCCGGGTGCCTTGCAGCACAACGGTTTTCAAGACCGCCGCAATCGACCACTCTGCCACCTCTCCAAAACTTCTCTTTCGGGAAGTACTTTTCTCTTAAAGCGGTGCAAAGGTACAAATCATTTTTAATTCTGCAAACATACTTTCTCTTTTTTCATGAATTAATCGTACTTTTGCGCCCATGATATACCCACAGAACTTTGAACAGAAGATAGGTTTCGACCAGATACGCCAGTTGTTGAAGGACAAATGCCTCAGCACGCTGGGCGAAGAGCGAGTGACGGACATGGCTTTCTCCGACCGCTTCGGCGAGGTGGAAGAGCGCCTGGACCAGTCCGTAGAGTTTCTCCGCATACTACAAGAGGAAGACAGCTTCCCCGCACAATATTTCTTTGACGTACGCCCCTCGCTGAAACGGATACGGGTGGAAGGCATGTACCTGGACGAGCAGGAACTCTTCGACCTGCGCCGCTCGCTGGAGACGATACGCGACATCGTACGCTTCCTGCAACGCACGGACGACGAAGAAAGCGCCTCGCCCTACCCTTGCCTGAGAAGGCTGGCGGGAGACATCACCGTATTCCCGCAACTCATTGCGAAAATAAGCAGCATCCTCTCCCCTTACGGAAAGATAAAGGACAACGCCTCCAGCGAATTGGCACGCATCCGCCGGGAACTGGCAAGCACGATGAGCAGCATTTCCCGTTCGCTGAACAGCATCCTGCGCAGTGCCCAGTCCGAAGGCGTAGTAGATAAGGACGTAACGCCCACCATGCGCGACGGCCGACTGGTGATTCCCGTTGCCCCCGCACTGAAACGGAAAATCAAAGGTATCGTGCACGACGAGTCCGCCAGCGGCAAAACCGTCTTCATCGAGCCTGCCGAAGTGGTAGAAGCCAACAACCGCATCCGTGAACTGGAAGGAGACGAGCGCCGGGAAATCATCCGCATCCTATCGGACTTCTCCAATCAGCTGCGCCCTTCCATCCCCGACATATTGCTATCCTACGAGTTCCTGGCCGAGATAGACTTTATCCGCGCCAGGGCCTTGCTGGCCGAGCAAATATCCGGTCTGAAACCTGCCTTCGAGAACAAGCAGCTACTGGACTGGACGATGGCGGTGCACCCGCTCCTGCAACTCTCCCTTGCCAAGCACGGCAAGAAAGTAGTGCCGCTGGACATCGAGTTGGACGAGCGGCAACGCATCCTGATTATCTCCGGTCCCAACGCCGGCGGCAAGTCCGTCTGCCTGAAAACGGTGGGACTGCTGCAATACATGCTGCAATGCGGCCTGCTCATCCCGATGCACGAGCGCAGCCACGCCGGAATATTCAGCAATATATTCATCGACATCGGCGACGAGCAGTCCATCGAGGACGACCTGAGTACCTATTCCTCGCACCTGACGAACATGAAAAACATGATGAAGAACTGCAACGAGCGCAGCCTCATCCTGATTGACGAGTTCGGTGGCGGAACGGAGCCTCAAATCGGCGGCGCCATTGCCGAAGCCGTGCTGAAACGCTTCAACGAGAAGAAAACGTTCGGCGTCATCACCACGCACTACCAGAACCTGAAGCACTTTGCCGAAGACCATGAGGGAGTGGTAAACGGCGCCATGCTCTACGACCGCCACCTGATGCAAGCCCTGTTCCAGCTTCAGATAGGCAACCCCGGCAGTTCGTTCGCCGTGGAGATTGCCCGCAAAATAGGCCTTCCGGAAGACGTGATAGCCGATGCATCGGAACTGGTGGGCAGCGAGTACATCAACGCCGACAAGTACCTGCAAGACATCGTGCGCGACAAACGCTACTGGGAAGGCAAACGCCAGACCATCCGCCAGCGCGAGAAGCACATGGAAGAAACCATCGCCCGCTATCAGACCGAGATAGAAGAATTGCAGAAGTCCCGCAAAGAGATTCTGCGAAAGGCCAAAGAGGATGCCGAGCAACTGATGCAGGATGCCAACGCACGCATCGAGAACACCATCCGCACCATCAAGGAAGCCCAGGCGGATAAGGAGAAAACCCGCCAGGCACGCCAGGAATTGACCGACTTCCGCCAATCTATGGAAGCCCTTGCCGGCAAAGAGCTGGAAGAGAAGATAGCCCGCAAAATGGAGAAGCTGAAGGAAAAGCAGAACCGGAAGAAGGAGAAGAAGGCGAACAAAGGCACAGAAACCGGCCTGTCCGCCCAAGCCCTTGCCGAGCAGCAGGCGCGGAAAGAAGCGGAACGCCTGGCAGCCATCGTACCCGGCGCCACCGTCAAGATAAAAGGTCAAAGCTCGGTAGGCGAAGTGATGGATGTGAACGGCAAGAACGCCGTGGTTGCCTTCGGAAGCATCAAGACCACCGTCAAGCTGGACAGGCTGGAGCGTACTACCGCACAGCCCAAGCAGGCGGATGTCTCCACCAAGAGCACCTACATCAGCACCCAGACGCAAGACACGATGTACGAAAAGAAGCTACACTTCAAGCAAGACATCGACGTCCGCGGTATGCGGGGTGACGAAGCTCTGCAAGCCGTTACTTATTTCATCGACGATGCCATCCTGGTAGGTATGGCGCGGGTGCGCATCCTTCACGGCACGGGCACGGGCATCCTCCGCACACTTATCCGGCAATATCTGGAAACAGTGCCCGGAGTAAGCCACTTTGCCGACGAGCACATACAGTTCGGCGGTGCAGGCATCACTGTAGTCGACCTTTAATCAATAAATAAACCAACTAATTCATTCACAATCAACTTATCTTATGAAATCAATCAAAGAACTCTACCGCATCGGTACCGGCCCATCAAGCAGTCACACCATGGGACCGCGCAAAGCAGCAGAAATCTTCCTGGAGCGCCATCCGGAAGCTGCGTCCTTCAAAGTAACCCTGTACGGTAGCCTCGCCGCCACCGGCAAGGGGCACATGACCAATGTTGCCATCACCGAAACGCTGCAACCGGCGGCTCCGGTAGAGATTATCTGGGAACCCAAGATATTCCTCCCCTTCCACCCCAACGGCATGAAATTCGTATCGGTGGACCGTGAAGGCCGGGAGACCGACCAATGGATCGTGTTCAGCGTAGGCGGCGGCGCCCTGGCGGAAGAGAACGACGGAGCCACTTCCGTCAATACCCCGGACGTATACGGAATGAACAGTATGACCGAAATTCTGCAATGGTGCGAACGTACCGGCAAAAGCTACTGGGAGTATGTCAAGGAGTGCGAGGAAAGCGATATATGGGACTACCTGCAGGAAGTATGGGAAACGATGAAGGCCGCCGTAAAACGCGGACTGGAGCAGGAAGGCGTCTTGCCCGGCCCGCTGAACCTGCGCCGCAAAGCCTCTACCTATTATATACGTGCCAGTGGCTACAAGCAGTCGCTCCAATCACGCGGACTGGTCTTTTCCTACGCTCTTGCCGTCAGCGAAGAGAATGCCTCGGGAGGGGTCATCGTTACTGCGCCTACCTGCGGTTCGTGCGGAGTGGTGCCTGCCGTACTCTATCACCTGGCTAAAAGCCGGGAGTTCAGCGATACCCGCATCCTCCGCGCCCTTGCCACAGCCGGATTGGTGGGAAATATCGTGAAGAGAAACGCCTCCATCTCGGGTGCTGAAGCCGGATGCCAGGCAGAAGTGGGCGTGGCTTGCTCCATGGCTTCGGCTGCTGCCAACCAGTTGTTCGGCGGAAGCCCGGCGCAGATAGAGTATGCCGCCGAAATGGGACTGGAACACCACTTGGGAATGACCTGCGACCCGGTATGCGGATTGGTACAAATCCCTTGCATCGAGCGCAACGCCTATGCCGCCGCCCGTGCCCTGGATGCCAACATCTACTCTTCCTTCACCGACGGCATGCACCGCGTTTCCTTCGACAAGGTGGTAGAGGTGATGAAAGAAACCGGCAATGACCTGCCTTCACTCTACAAAGAAACCAGCGAAGGCGGACTGGCGAAAGACTACAAGCCGATGTAAGCGGCAAATGATCGTCGGGTGTCCGGAACGGCACCGTCGGCCATCCAATAAAACAAGTAATGTTTTGCATCAAAAGAAGTAATGTTTTGATGCAAAAGCGGCAATGTTTCGGGGTAAAACATTGCCGCTTTTTTATCACTCGACTATTGCTTTCTTGTTACTTGTCAGTCAGACAGTTATCAATCTATCGGCCAATGCGTATCGTCCTTGCCCGTAACGTCCTTTGTCTGCATCAGGTCTCCATCTTCCGAGTAGAACAACTGATATTCCGTCTTTCCGTTTTCCACCTCAATCACATACTGAATAGGCTGGTTCGGGTATTCCAACTGGTCGATGTCATCCCTCTTCCAAGTGGCGTACTCGCTGCCATTGAAGGCAGTCTGCACAGTTCCGGGAACATTGTCCCAATCAAGATCCACTTCCGTCAGGCACCATTCTGCCTGAGCGTTGAACCATACGTCCAAATCTTTGCCATCCACCATGCAGTCTGCCACATAATAAGAACCTTTCTGTTCCCAGTCCACGTCGCCGGCAGCAGGATACTTGGTTTTCAAGGCTTGCGTCAGGGCCTGGGGCACCTTTACATGATCTTTGTCATCATCATCGCTGCACGCACTGAATGCCAGTGCGGCGATGAACATCATTGCTAATACACGAATTTTCATCATTGCTTTATAACATTTTTAGTTAGACATATACTCCGGCATCAGTCGTCCATGCTCACGAACTTGCCTTTCTTATTGAACTTTAAGGAATAGTCATTCCCCAATTCCACTTCCACGCCACTACGGCCGCGTTCGATCTTGGTGATAATTTCTCTTGGGAAATTCGTCTTTACATACTCCTTTACAGAAGTCGGAACCAGTGCGGCGGGGACGGCTGCCTTCTTGCAATCCACTTCCAGCCAGTTACCCTTCTTGTCGAAGTCTATTTCGGTGCGGTCGGTCAAGAGTACCTCGTACTTTTTGGTTTGCAATATCTCGCTTTCAATCTTGATATGAGAGATTTGAGGCTTGCTGAAGTACTGGTTGATAAAGTTGCGTGCAGGCAACGGAAGTTGCTTTGCGTCCTGAGTGATAACATCTCCTGCAAAAGCAAATTGAACGGCTACGATAGCCATCACAAGAATAGATAATACTTTTTTCATAATCGTTATTTTTTTAGGTGTTACTAATAAGTTTCGTATCATTCACACTGCAAATAACGACATAGAATTAGGAAAGATTTGGGAATAATCGGTGTTAACGGTTCTTTTTATTTTCTTTAACAAGACGGAAGCAGTGCATGCCATCCTGCCACTCATAAGTCAGGCTCAGCGAAGCAGAAAGAGCGATAGACCGTGCAATGGCAAGTCCCAAGCCCGTAGAATCTTTCTTACCATCGGCGCCATGATAGAAGCGCCTGAACAGTTTCTCTCCATCCAGGGGTGCGTCGCCCGTATTCTTTATAGACAAGGTGTCGGGAGTCGTAATAATTTGTAATTCGCCTCCCTCCCGATTGTGGAATAGCGAGTTCTTCAGCAGATTGGAAATCAGAATCTGCGCCAGCGAATGATTGCAACGAATGACGAAAGGCTGCTCTCCCCGCTCCCGCGTCAGGCGCACCTGCTTGTGTTCGTAGATATCCATCAGGTCGGGCAAGAGTTCGTCGAGGATTTCATCTACCGGGACATCCTCCCGCTCGGTGTACTGACCGTTTTCTATGCGCGAGAGTAGCAGCAGAGATTTGTTCAGTTTCACCGCCCGCCCCAGGGTGGAGTATATCTCGTCCAGTGCCTCCATCTGTAGCTCGGTCAGTCCCTCGCTCTCGGCCAGCAGTTCCACTTTGCCGCGAACGATGGCAAGCGGTGTCTGCAACTCGTGCGAAGCATTTTCAATGAACTGCTTCTGCTCCTCGTAAGCCTTGTAGCTGCGGTTACCCATGTCTACGGCGGCATCGCTCAGTTGACGGAATTCATTTATCTTTGTCGGATTGTTTAATGGCGGAACGGCCTTGCCGGGCTGTATCAGTTGCAACCAGTCCAGTAATTTATGCAGCGGACGGAACACTCCTTTCAGCACCAGCCGTATGCCGACGGAAGTACAAATCAGGAAAAGTAGGAACAGGGCACCCAGGTACCAGAGCATCGCCTCCACCATATCGTCCCGCTCCAGAATGGAAATCATCAACGTCAGTTCATAATACTGCCCGTCGGGCATTCGGAAAGCGGTACGCATCGCACGCACCGGCTCGTCCTCATCCTCCAGTTCGATATAAACTGTGGAGTCGTAGAACACCTGGCTGTAGTCCCGTCCTTCTTCTTCGGAGATGGGGCGGAACTTGTAAGTAGACATCAGCGAGCCCGACGTATCGAGCACCGAAGGATCGAGTAACGCACTTTCTATCAGTATATCCGCGTAATTCTCCAACGTATCGTCAGTCTCGTCCACCACCTCGTCGATAATGGCATAATAAAACAGCACACCCCACACCGCCATCAGCAGAAAGAGCAACAGCGAAAGTTTGCGGTAGGTATAGTGCAACAGTTTCATAACTCAGACAGTTTGTAGCCGAAGCCGTAAACGGCCTTCAGCTCCACGGTAGCCTCAGCCTGTTTCAGCTTCTTGCGCAGGTTCTTTACTTGCGAGTAGATGAAGTCGAGCGAATCGGCCTGGTCGATATTGTCGCCCCACACTGATTCGGCAAGGCTCATTTTGTTGATAACGCGGTTGGGATTGACTGCAAAATAGGATAGCAAATCGAACTCCTTGCGGTTCAGTTGCAGAGGAGCACCGTTTACTTCCGCCCGCCGTTCATCGGGATAGAGCACAAGGTTGCCGATGACGACGGTCATGTCGCCTTTGGCCTGCCGGCGCCGGATCAATGATTTCACACGGGCATTGAGTTCTGCCAGGTGGAAAGGTTTCGTCAGGTAGTCGTCGGCACCCAGTTCCAGGCCGTCAACCTTATCGTCCAGGGAGTCTTTGGCGGAAATGATAAGTACGCTGTCGCTGCGGCGGAGCCGCTTCAACTCGCGCAACAAATCCAGACCACTTCCGCCGGGCAACATGATATCCAGCAGGATGCAGTCGTAGTCGTAGTCGTTTATCTTGTCCAGCGCCGCATGGTAGTCGGCGGCAGTCTCTACGACAAACTTTTCTTTCAGGAGCGAAGTGCGGATGGTTTCCCGCAAATCTTGCTCATCTTCTACAATCAGGATTTTCATACCGGCAAAGATGGTTCGTAAAACTGGAAACAATCTGGAAAAGCGCCGCTGCTTAGTCTATGCTGTCCGGCTGATAATCGTCCATCAACTCGTCTTGCGACATGGAGATTTTACCGTCTGCCGTGATAGTCAGTTTAATAGGAACATAAAGGTCGGACTGCGGATAGCAGACGCTGGCGGCATAGATGATGCCCTGCGGAGTGGTCTGGTCGTAAACCAGCCCTTCGAGGATGGCATATTTCATGAACTTTGCATCTACCAGCGAGGCAAAACTCTCTTTAGTGAACACTTTATCCACCACTTGCTTGCCACCAGAAGTGAGGCGCAGGGTGATGCGGTTGTCTACAAACTTCTCTCCCTGCTCGTTCTTTACGATGGGCAGGGTCTCGTCCGGCCGGCGGGTGACGGAAGATTGGTATTCTTTTCCTTTATAAGTGAAAGTCGTTTTTACATCAGATACCTGCATACGCTCCGGGGCGCCAACCTCTGTACTGTCTTGCATCAATGTCTGCACACCGTCTTTCTCGCTCGCATTCTTCGACGAGCAGGCCGTGAAGAAGATGACCGATGCGCACGCCAACATATAAACTATTTTCTTCATTGTTCCGTTTTTTATAAATAGACAAGGCAAAGGAACAAAAAGGGCGGGAAAAATACAAGGGAAAGCTGATAAAACAACTTTCCCTTACGCACTAATACCTCGAAAACAAAACTTTCTTTTAGGAATTCTTTCTTTTAGATTCCATTTTATCCTTCCGTTCCTGCATCTTCTTAGTGTATGCAGCATACTGGTCTTTCGTCATAATCTTCTGCAACTGTGCATCATAGGCGGTGCGGGCAGCTTGCATTTCTTCACGCTTCTGTTGCATATCGGCTTTTCTTTGGGCACGCTGTTCATCTGTCAGCTGTGCTCTCTTGCCGTCTTTCTTGTCGAACTTGCCATCTTTCTTATGATGCTTGTCACCTTTCTTGTGATGCTTGTCCGCCTTGGCGTGATGCTTGTCAGTCTTGGTGCAGTTGCATGAATCGCATTTCTGTTCACCCTTCTTCATATCCGGGCGTCGATGCATCGGCATATTTCCGGTCTGCTCTACCAATGCCAGGTTGGCTTCCAGCAGTTGCTTCTTCTGCGTATCGTTCAGGGAATATTCCTTTACCATCCGTTCCGTCATGCGTTCGGCACGAGTCTTCGGATCGGGCATCTTGTCACCACGGCGACCATGCTGCGCCATTACCATACCGCCTGTCAGGAAGGCAGCTACCAATATTAAAATTATTCTTTTCATCATTCTATTCCATTTTAAGTTAATACCATCTATTAGTTATACCTATTGTGTTGCAACGATTATATGACAAAAAGAAAAGCGGAAAGTTTAATCAAAACTTTTCGCTTTAACATATAAAATGAGGTTGAAATCTTTATTAAGGTTCATCAAGATACTGCACAATAATGTTGACCTGCCTCGGCATAAAGATACGTGTTCTGACGTTATATCCGGTACATGCCAACGCTTCGTACAGTTCGTGATTCCGTTTTATCCATCGCGTCAGGGTTCGAATGGCACAGCGCGCGGTAGAGTCCGGGCAATACATACATGCCAAATCTTTTTTTGTGTAAGTGGTAATTAGAAAACCATTTTTTGTTCTCATAGTTCGTTTGGTTTAAAATGATGATAGTTCGTTTTTTAAATGATGATAACCCGTGACATTTAAATTATAGATGTAAAGATACTACATTCCGAAGGCGAAGTCAAGTGTTTTAAGGAGAAATATGGACCATTCCTAAGAATAGTTCATACTCTCCTTATCATCAAGATGTTTTATCCCATCGGATTCTCGTCCAAATCGCCGTCGGAACCGCTACCGCCTCCGTCCGAATTAGAACCGCCTCCGGTGACCGTTCCACTACCCGACCAATTCATCTTCTCCACACTAACGCGAGTCAGCATATCTCTGAAATAAGCACCCGGAGTAAAGATAATCTTTCGGCGATAGACCGTACCGGCATTCACCAGCTCTGCCGTCTCCTGGCTTTTGGCATTGATGCCCGGACGGAAACAACCAAAGTCGCCCAACTGTACCGAGAATCCTTTATTGATATTCATATTCAGGGTATCAATCAGCCCGTCCAAAACCAACTTCACTACACCACGGGGCGCCATCCCCACTTTAGTCACTTCGTCACACAAATCTTTAAATTCCAGCATTCCCAGCGTTTTCATCTGTGCCACATACTTTTCTGTTTTTGTTTCGTCAAAACCAAACACTCTTTTTTTTACTTCATAATTCAAAGCCATAATTTTTACTTTTTTAAATTGATTAATAATTTTGTTCTTTCGGCTTTGTTCGCTCGTCAATCCGCAAAACCCGTTTGTTTGTGATCACGATGCAAAGATACTATGATGCCAAAACGGGGTGGTGCTTTAAAAGTGACTTAGCGGAGATTGAAGGAGAATAAAAGAGGCTAAAGGAGCATAGTAAGCATTTGAAAGAAAAGAAGATGAAGAATTCTAAAAAAAGAACTATTTTCTTGACCGTTGTCCAAAACAGCTATACAAAAGTAGTACTTATCTCAAAAAAAAACGTAGATTTGTATAAAGATAAGAGTATAAAGCTGAATACAGAATAGAAATAATTAATCTAATATAAAAATGGACGCATCAACTTTGTATGATAAGGTGTTAGACCTTGCTAAAAGTTTTGGATTAAAAGATAAAAAGAATGGGGGTTCTAATGCAAATGCTATAGTTCGCAGAAACATTGAAGAAAAAGCATATGTAGGACAAGGTGCATATTTTGGTTTCATAAACCCTGAGGAAGAATACACGGGAGCATATTCTGATTTTTCTTTAGTTATATTTCCCCAGAAAAATGAAGGAAAATGTGTTGTTGCTTTGGGAGTAGGGTCATTGGGATTCAAAAATGATCTTTCTTTAGCAGCTTTACCAGGTTTGCGACGTTCTTTCCTCAGACTCATGGAGAACGATGGAAAATCCTTTTGTAAAACATCCTTTCTTGATATAGAATCTTCTTCGAAAGACTTACTCGAAAAAGTAAGAACAGATTGTCCCGATTTGTTTGGTGTAATAGATAAGTATAAAACAGTACTTCCCGCTAGTCGAATTATTGATCCAGACAATGATTTCGAGATATTAGCTGCTTGGCTAGCGAAATACGCAGAATATAGAGAATGGGCCTCTAACAGTTCTCATAAAAATGCGATAAAAAATGCATTGTATAAATGTAAGAAGACCGAGTCTATCAATATAGAAGAAGAGGTTAAGCAGCTTCTAGAAAATCGTCACTTCATTGTGTTACAAGGAGCACCTGGTACCGGAAAAACATTCACGGCACTCAAACTTTCAAAGACTTTTGATAAAACATTTTTTGAACAATTTCATGCAGAAACTACATATTCTGACTTCATCTATGGAATTAAGCCTAAGCTAAATAGCGATACGCTACAATATGAAGCAAACAAAGGCATTCTCTATCAAGCAATCGAATATGCCACCCAGTACCACGACAAGAATGTTTTACTAATAATTGACGAAATTAATAGAGCAAATCTTTCTAATGTATTAGGCCCCGTATTCTATCTTTTTGAATATCAAGCAACAAGTAGAGAATGCGAGTTCAAAATTGGTGATATAATTTTAACACAACTTCCTGAGAACCTATATGTCATAGCAACAATGAATACAGCTGACAGGAGTTTAGCTGTTGTTGACTTTGCATTGAGAAGACGCTTTGCATGGTACACATTAAAACCCCACATTATCGAAGTAGAAGAAGATAAAATCTTCCACAACAGCTTATTTCA
Organism: Bacteroidaceae bacterium; assembly: GCA_030843315.1. GTDB lineage: Bacteria > Bacteroidota > Bacteroidia > Bacteroidales > Bacteroidaceae > Bacteroides. The sequence goes on from JAUUPT010000037.1 coordinate 14,209, forward strand.
ACAGTTCAATGCCATTTTTGACAAATACGCCACTGATGAGGAGCTAATCCTGCAACCAGGTCAATCCTATTTTATTACAAATAAAGATAATGCATCCAAAGAAATTAAAAATCGGCTAACTTATGAATTGATGCCACTAATAAAAGAATATCTTTCTGAAGGATTTATGCTAAAAGCAAAAGATCAGTTTAACGATTTATTCTATCAAGAAGCAAATATACAAATGTATGAATAATGAATCGCTTTTCATAAAGCCCCTATCTACATTGAGTACGTATATTATTTCTTTTGAAGAAGTCAATAAGAAATGGAAATGTGATAAACGTTACCCTGAATCTGCAATACAGAAATTTATACGGCTAAACACTAAATCTCTAAACTTCTTAGGGATAAATGTTGAGGGCATATTTCACAATGGAAAATATGCTCTCCAACTAACAACATCTAATTACGTTGGATGTATTCCAACATATTCTCCCACAAACGGCAAATCTAATGGAGATCTAGTGGTTACTAGTCGATTTAATGAAGATATTTCAGAACTCTTATCAGTGATCAACGACACTATTCTCCCTGAGTTTAATAGCGAACTCCAATTGTCGTCGAATGAAATTGTAAAACCACCTCTCTATTTCGAATGCGCCAACTTTATTGACAAATATATTGAAGCAAGAAATAAAGGATGGAGAAAATTTACTAATGTCACTAAAACACAAAAGTTTCCAACTTCGTCGACTCTGTGGGATAAATATGCTTTTACAAGTATCAATCCTTCAAGAGCACTAGAGTTTCAAAACAAATGTAACGTACTTTCCAATGATCATCTAGAATGGCATGAATTGAATTATGTCCTTAGTATTGCTATCAACGAGCTAAAGTCTCCTCGTACCCCATTACGTTCACGAATGGCCTATTCGGACAAAATAAATAAACTAGATAATCACTTTTTAAAAACGTCAAAACCAACGGCTAACAAAATTCAAATCCACATGGCAGACCCATACATCATCAAAGAATTAAAAACGATTGCCAATGTTATCCTTGGAGATTCTTTAAGCAGAATGTACTCTTGGCGCCTTGACTTTTCTGTATTCTTTGAAAGATATGTACAATTTCTATTACAGTCTGTCGCACAAACAAAGGGAGCATATGAAATTAACAATCCTCATTACGGGATCTATAGTTCGCAAAAGCCAGAATGGTGTTTGCATTATTTAGAACCTGATATTGTAATACAAAGAGGAAGTGAACAATATGTTGTTGACGCAAAATATAAGAGTCACATGTATAATACACATAATAATACAGAAAAACTAAAAGAAGCATTCCGTACTGATTTGCATCAAATATTAGCATATTGTTCGCTTAATTGTATGACTGAGAAAAAAGCACTTCTAATTTATCCTGCATCCCAACTAATAGTTACTCCTCTCAATATTAAAAGTCATCTTAACGGCCTGAATAATATAGTAACCCTAATTGGCATTCCACTTCTAAAATCCAAAATAGAAAGTATAAAAAGAGAATTACAAGAGGTTATTCAATTTAATAATTGAAAATTTCTCACTTTTTCTCCGCATACACCACACTCTTCCCCATTCCATGCCTCATCAACACCCCGTCCGCAATAAAACCATTCAGTTCGACAATGGCTTGTTTGTAGCTGCGCCCAGTCAATCGGGTGTATTGGGCACGGTTGATGCAAGGGTATTGGGCAAGATAATCTTGCAGAAGTTTCAGACATTGCTCTTTAGTCAGGACAGGAGCTGAAGATTCGGTGGTGGAGACGGGACGGCGCTCAAAACGTATTTTCTCATTCAGCCCGCGATAGAATTCTTTGCCCAAACGGAAGTTCAAACCACGCAGAGAGATAGAAGCAGACCGCAAATCTTTTTTTTCCATGACGGGACGGCAACTCAATGAAGGAGTGAAATAGCCGAGTTCGCCCAACTCTACCGTCCAACCATTAGCAAGGCAGTCGCGAAGTTCATCCATAAAGGCTGTCATAGCTCCTTCGAGCATACTGTGACTGATGCCGGTGAAATGATGAACACGGTCGATAAATTCTTTCCGGTCGATGGTACCCTTGGGAACAATGCGGGCATGCATGGGTTGGCGTTCGCCTGTACTCCTTATATCAGGAGTTTCGTAAAGATCGTAATAAGCACTCATAGTTATCGTATTTCTTAAGTTTTAAAAAGACTAATATTTATTCGTTCCACTACAAGGAAAAATGTGTTCTACTATAGGGAAAAATTCATACCACTATAGTGGAACGTATTTTTCCTTGTAGTGGAACGAATAAATATCAGCATACAAAGATACTAACTCTTCCAGAAAAACGTCTTCATTTTCCCAATAAAATAACTGCTTATTGGCAACGGATATGAATTTACAGCGCCTTCCAGAACTTCTGGAAATCCTTGTAGCGCCCGTAGCATACCAGCTGGTCGCCTGCCTGTATCTGGTCATTATCAGGTAGTTCGTTCACTACATTGTGCTCAGTGAAGGAGATGCCGAGGCTGTTCTTTATCGTTTCGGCACGTTTCAGGGCAAGTATTTTCAAGCCGAACTCCTTGTCCAGGTTCAGTTCATTGACATAGTAGCCTATAAACTTTTCGGGGAGGGTGAACTTCACAACATAATAATCGGGTGAAATGCGGTAAGTCTCCATATTGGCGCCGAACTCCAATAACTGTACCAGGCCACGGGCAGCGTCTTCTTCAGGAGTGAGGATGCGTTCCAGTTCGAAGGCTTCGAGGACGGAGCGGTGGACGGAGTCGATGGCACGGGCATAGATATGTTGCACCTTCTTCTGTTTCAGCAGGGCCACCACGCGAATGGATGCACCGAAGTTCTCGCCGATGGCAACAATCACTGCATCTACCTTGTTCAGCGGAAGGACGGACAGAGCCTGCTCATCCGTAGCGTCGATAACAAAAGCCGTGGCAATCTTTTCCTTCAAACTTTCTACGCGACTGACATTTTCGTCTGCACCAATCACCTCATGCCCCAAAGCGGAAAGCTCTTCGGCGAGCACATGACCGTAATTTCCTAAACCGATAATAATGTACTTCATACTTATTTAATGGATAATTAGTTGATAATAATCTGCCCGCTCGGGTATTGATACTTCGTATGTTTCTTCTGTCGGATAATGCCGAGCATCAAGGTTATCAGACCGACACGCCCCACGAACATCAGCAAAGCAACCAGCAACTTGCTGTCATCGCCCAACGACGGGGTGAGATTCAAACTGGAACCTACTGTGCTCAATGCCGAAACACACTCGAAAGTAATGGCCATAAGAGACACTTTAGGCTCCAACATACTGATGACAAAGATAAAAACGAACAGAGTGCCGAACGACATCACCAACGTAGCATTGGCACGGCGAATGGAATCATGGGATAACTCGCGCCCGAACACCTCTACCCGCTCTGTACCCCGCAGCACAGCCATCAAATTCAGCACTACCACTGCAAAGGCATTGACCTTAACACCACCTGCCGTAGACTGCGAGCCGCCGCCCACCCACATCAGAAAGAGATAAATCAGCAACGTCTGCACGCCCATCCCTGCCAGGTCTACACTGGCAAAACCTGCCGTACGGGGACAAGCCGCATTGAAAAACGCCTGCGTCCACTTATCAGCTACCGACATACCGGCAAAGGCACCGTGCCACTCGAAAACAGCAATGCCCACCGTGCCCAGCAGCAAAAGCAGAAACGTGACAATGAGCACAATCTTTGTATTCAGATTGTAAAGATGATAGAAGCGACGTCCGTCCCAATGCCACGTATGCACAAACTTCCACAGACGGCGCAGATGATAAAGGATGATATCCTTGAAATTCACCAATATAGGGAAGCCGATACCACCCAGGATTATCAGCAGGGAGATATAGATATAGAACGGATTATGCCCCGTCATCACCAACGGATTGCCCAGGTTACCGGGCAACGTGGAGAATCCTGCATTGCAGAAGGCTGAAATGGAATGGAATCCCGAAAAAGCCAGTTCTTCCTGAAGGTCCATCCCCATCGTACCGTGGATATTCCCCCAGATAGCCAGCATCCCGACTCCTTCGATCACCAGCGTAAAGCCAAGAATATAGACCAAAGTGGAAAGCAGCGAATTCAACGAATTGGAACTAACCATATCGCGCACCACCAGCTGATTGTAGAGCGATGTATTACCCATGAAGAACATCGCAAAGAAACTTGTCAGCGTCATCACTCCCAACCCACCAATCTGAATCAACAGGATAATTACTACAAAGCCCGTTGTGGTAAAAGTGGAAGCCACGTCTACCGAAGTCAGCCCCGTGACGCACACCGCACTGGTGGAAATAAACAGCGAATCGACCCACGAGATGCCCGCCACCGTGCAGCGTGGGAGCATCAGCAGACCTGTGCCTATAAGTATGATTATCAAGAAACTGACTGCCAGTATAAGCGAGGGGTTGGTACGCCGTCCCAGCAATCGCACCAGTCCGTTGGAAAGGCTCAGGAAGGAGAATACCAGTAATAAAATAAGGTGGTAAAGCTTTCCATTCAGGAACTCCCAGAATTGCAGAATGGCTCCGTCCTCCTCCGGCCGATGGAAAATGACGGGAATAAGCGTGAGATAAAGCAGGATAGTAAGTATCCACGTCAGCTTGCTGAACGTGCGGCGGGTATCCTTATATTCCAACAAAATGCGCAGGGTGACGTCCGACATAAACACAATCCACACGCCATGATACAAGCGTTGAAGCTGATGTGCCTCGGCGACAGAAATGGTAAATCCATGCTCATAGACCACCCCTGCAATCAGCAGGATGGAAGCCAAATAGGTGATGGAAGTCATAACTCCCAAGATCATCCGTACGTAAGGGTGAATCCATTTATTTTGATACAGAAGAAATTTATGATAAATCTTCATAAGACATCTATTAGTAAGAAGCGGCAAACATAGACAAATCTGCCTTCATATACAAAAAACAAAAGGAAAAAGAAAATGGTTTAAAAATAATAGCTACATTTGGGCTTGAAATTATTTATAAATTTAACCACTATGAGCAACAAGACAAAAAGATTCATTCTTCCCGAAGAGGAAATTCCACGTTATTGGTATAATATACAGGCCGATATGGTGAACAAGCCTATGCCTCCACTTCACCCCGGCACCAAGCAACCGCTGAAAGCGGAAGATTTATTTCCAATCTTTGCCGAAGAACTTTGTCGCCAGGAACTGAACCAAACTGATGCCTGGATTGAAATCCCCGAAGAAGTGCGCGAAATGTACAAATACTATCGCAGTACTCCGCTGGTACGCGCCTATGGACTTGAAAAAGCAATCGGCACACCGGCACATATCTACTTCAAGAACGAGAGTGTCAGCCCAATGGGATCGCATAAGCTGAACTCAGCCATTCCGCAGGCTTATTATTGTAAGCAAGAGGGAGTTACCAACGTCACTACCGAAACCGGTGCAGGACAATGGGGCGCTTCGCTGGCCTACGCTGCCCGCCTCTTCGGATTGGAAGCTGCCGTCTACCAAGTGAAAATCAGCTATGAGCAGAAGCCTTACCGCCGCAGCATCATGCAGACATTCGGTGCACAGGTCACTCCGTCGCCTTCCATGTCTACCCGTGCCGGAAAAGACATTCTGACTGCACACCCTAACTATCAGGGTTCGTTGGGAACTGCCATTTCCGAAGCTATCGAACTGGCACAGACCACGCCGAATTGTAAATATACACTTGGTTCCGTATTGAGCCACGTTGCCCTGCACCAAACGGTTATCGGCCTCGAAGCCGAGAAGCAGATGGCGATGGCGGGCGAATATCCCGATACGGTAATTGCCTGTTTCGGTGGCGGTTCCAACTTCGGTGGTATTGCTTTCCCCTTCTTGCGCCACAACATCCTCGACGGGAAAAAGACGCGCTTCGTAGCTGCCGAACCGGCTTCGTGTCCGAAGCTGACGCGCGGCAAGTTCCAATACGATTTCGGTGATGAAGCCGGATATACCCCGCTGCTGCCTATGTTTACGCTGGGACACAACTTTGCACCTGCCAATATCCATGCAGGCGGTTTGCGCTACCACGGCGCAGGCGTCATCGTTTCTCAACTGCTGAAGGACGGATATATGGAAGCTGTGGACATCCAACAGCTCGAATCGTTCGAAGCCGGTTGTCTCTTTGCACAAGTAGAAGGTATCATCCCTGCACCGGAATCCTGCCACGCCATTGCCGCCGCCATTCGGGAAGCAAACAAGTGCAAGGAAGCGGGCGAAGAGAAAGTGATTTTGTTCAACCTCTCCGGTCACGGACTTATCGACATGACTTCTTACGACAAGTATCTCTCCGGCGACTTGGTAAACTACGAGCTGACTGATGCTGATATCCAAAAGAATCTGGATGAAATCGGAAAACTGGCTCAATAAATATTTGCCATACTGACAAGCGGCTCGTAGAGTTTCTCTATGTCCTGCGAGTCCATTTCAATCTGAACCTGGTCTCCCGGAATCAAACGTGTTCCTGTGGGGACCAGGTTTTTTCCGTCCCGATGCACATTGATGATGACACAACGTTCCGGCAGGGAAAGTTCATCCACCAACTTGCCATCCAGATAGGAGTCCGTCATTATTTCCACGGAAAGTGTGTAGCGTTCCGCTTCCTTGAAGCCGGGGGCATGAATCATGTCTTCGTACAGGGTGACGTTGAACGGTTTCATTTGCAGAAGTTCCGTGAAGTAGTAAGTCAGTCCGCCCACAACCACCGAAGGATAAAAAACTTCGAAATGGCCTGTGATTTCCGTAATCAACACAATGGCGGTGAGTGGCGTACGAATAATTGCCACCAGGAAAGCGGACATGGAAATCAGCATCACGTAGCTTACATTTTCCTGCCCGATAATACCGTATCTCACACCTATCAGACCGACAATCTGCCCCAGCAGCCCGCCCGTTACCAAAGTCGGGATAAAACTCCCACCCGGCAAACCCGAAGAAACGGAAAAGACTGAGAATCCGAAATGCAGCAGCATGATGGCCGTCACCCACATGATATCCGTACTGCCGTTCTGTGCCTGTGCCAGCAGGAACTGCTCACCCCCACCCGTCAGATTGACCTGCATCAGCGAAATGACATAGGCCACTAACAGCAGATAAAGCATCTTAATATACGTCGGCGACTTGACCTTGGCATACACACGCTTAAAGGAAACCATAATGGACGAATAAAACTTGCCGCAGATGGAAATAACCACTGCCAATATCAGAAAGTACTTCATCTGGATGAAAAAAGCGAATATCGGTTCCGTCACCTCTATCAGATGATAGGGATTCACCGGAAAAACCATACTTGCCACCGCCCCTGCCACCACGCCTGCAAGCAAAGTCGTAATAGCGGTTTTAGGGGCATCGAAACGCTCTATGGACTCGATTACGATAAGCGAAGATGCCAACGGTGCCGCAAAAGCCGCCGCCAGCCCTGCTCCTGCACCGGCTGCCAGCAGTTGTTTCTGCTCTCCTTTCAGGATGCGCGTCCAGCGGGACACCAAGCTGCCGACATAAGAACCTATCTGCACGGAAGGCCCCTCACGCCCCAGCGACAAACCGGCCGAGAAGGCAAGAACACCACCTATAAACTTGGAAACCAGCTCAATGAAAGGATGTTTGTAAGTAATGCGACCATTGATAACTCCACGCGTTTGAGGTATGCCCCCACCGGTGATGAGCGGCATCTTTTTCACCAGCCACGACACAAAAATAAGGATTCCCCAAAAGAAAAGGAATAGCGGAATATGCCAGTACCACGCCGGGCGTGAGGCAAAGAAATCACTGCGGAGATGGAAAAAGTAATAGAGAAGATAATGATAAGGTACGGCAACCAGCCCCGTCAGCAGCCCCACGAACATACTGACAAAGTATAGCCGGGCATCCACCAGCTTCAGCTTCCAGATGTGCCAGCCGCGAACTGTCTTCCAATTCTTGACTCTCGCCCAAAGTTTTTTTGTCTTATCCCAAAGTTCCATAAAAAACAACTCCCATCACTTGCGCCTTACAACAACAAGCAACGGGAGTTGTTTTATACAGAAACATTATTTACCAAAACCGGTTCTTTGCAGGATTATACTCAAATCCCACCATTTTCAGTTTTCGTACAATGCTTTCCTTTTCCACGTTCATATCCTCACATAGTGCATCCAGAGAAGGATAGAAGTCACGTAGTTTTGTGTTGATGAAGCTATACAGCATCACCGGATCCTCAGGTAGTTTCATAAATTACAATCTTTAATTAAAACTAATACCGGGGGCAAAATTACAATAAAAAACAAAAAGAATAGGAATTTTAGTGTGAAATCTACAATTTATTCACGCAAACGATTGAGGAGTTCCGATCAGGGATTCTCTGTTTGCTCTATCTTCAGGGAGACTTGCTCGATTATCTTCTCAAGCCCTCCTTCCAGCGGAATCACGTTGAAATCTTCCCAGAAGTTCTTGTCATACCTGAAGTCAGTTTCGGCAAATACGGTACGGGTAGGAAGCCGTTCCGCACGGGGGAAGCGTGTTACATTTTCATTATCAATCCGGCATGTCACCATCTCAAACCAGGTGTGAAGGGTCGGGGTGCTGAATGAGATACGTTTCCTTTTCATTTTGAAAAAGAGGTCACCGCGAATGTGATGGACGTAATAAATGCCGTCCCAGGGCTTGTATGATATGGTATAGACTACCTTCTGTGTAGTTAACCGGACCTTCTGTGTCTGGCGTATTACAAAACGCCCGGTTGCTTCTTTTATATATTTGGGCTGGACTTCGAAGCGCGCCCGCAGCAAAGCGCTATTCTCCGAGTCGATATACAGTTCTCCGCAAAACAGCGGCTCCCCTATCCCCTGCCTTTGCTCAAAGTAGATGACGTTGGCGCACCGGTCGTCCACAAACACGATATCACCGGAGGTATATACATAGAGTTCTCCGTTCGTTTCGAGAGAAAGGAAATCAGGAATATGCTTCATAATATCCAGTTGCAGGCAAGCCTCCACACCCGACCTGATTTTGGCAACAACACTATCCGTTTTCTCACGGTTATCAATCCGACTCATTTTAAGAAGTTTCACCTGGTCGGATGTCTCAGGCTCCATTGTAGGAGATTTATAAACTTTAAAGACGGCTTCCGTCAGGCTTTGGAATTTATTCTTCAATTGTACTCCTTCCCGATAAAAAGTAGTCAGGTACACCGGTGAAGAAGAATAATTCTTGCTACGGCGGTCTATCATTTCGCGCAAAAGTCTCTTAGGTTCTACCAAGCGAATCAGGACTTCCTGCAAAGGAATGATTTTAGGTTCGAGACTCAAAATATTATTCTGGCCCTCCAATGCCTGGGCTTCAACAGTTTGCCCCACATATCCCAGATGGGAAAAGGAAAGGGTACGGTTTCGCAGGGAATCGGGCAGATGAAGTCTGAACTCTCCATCTTGGTTGGTGATATTGCCCAGCGAGGTACCTTGCACCAGGACTGATGCGCTGGCAATGGGATCTCCCGTTTCTTTATCGAGCAGGGTGCCGGTAATAGTGGAGTACGTCGGCTGGGGCGGCAGTGCGACCGTTTTTTCCATTGTTACCTTTTCTGCCGCCCTCGTAATCAATATATGTTGTCCTAATACCTTCAGTTCAAGGTCCTTGTTACCGGTTATCTCATGGATGGCTTGGCGCACGGAACAATTCATCTTTTTTACCTTTACAATAGAGTCATTGTTGATGACTTTACTGTCGTATATAAACAGATAACCGGATTGCTCCGATATTTTCCCCAGTAGGGAGTAAATCGTTTCTTTCGCCTTAGGAAGCTGGATGATGCGATCCAGCACATCACCTCCGTCTGCTTTTGCACTGCCGACAATGAAAAGCATTCCCCAAAGAAGAATTAAGAAACGAAGTAGTTTCATATATTACTCTGATAAAATCAACCTATTCCCTTGTCGCCTACACTTCAGATTAAACGTCCAGCCAATCAGTTCGGCTACGGATTCGGGAGAATTATTTGCAAATTCAACAGTCAGTTTCCTTTTGCCCAAAGCCGGTGATGCTGTCTCTATCTGCCAGTCGGCAGACTCTTTATTGATAGCCCGCAATACATTTTCAAGGCATTCGTCCTTGAAACGGATATTCTTAATATAACGGTCGAACGGTTCCGGATGTTTCGTCTTGCTCAAGAGAAGTTCTTCCGACTGCAAGGTAACCGTCTCACCCGCCTTTACAAGCACCGCCTTCCCGCCCTGCTTCAGCCACACCTTTACTTGTCCCCGCTTTACGGACAGGCTGAAAGGAACATTCTCGTTACTTCGGACATCAAAAGCCGTTCCCAGTACCTCTACACGTACTTTCTTGGTTTCAATCGTAAAAGTCTGCTCCGGCTTCCGGGCCACGTCGAAGAAGGCTTCGCCTTGCAGGTTCACTTCCCGCTTGTCTGTTGCAAAATGCTCGGGATATTGCAGGGTACTTTCCTGTGCCAGATATACCACCGAACCATCTTCAAGAGTCTTGACCAGAGTCGTAACCTCGCGGTTCTCCTGCGTCACAAAGTTGCGGATATCTTCGCCCTGCTCCGGCATAACCCACCATGCGGCACAACATATCATTCCGGCAATCACAGCCGCCACTGCTCCCCACCTCAGATAGAGATTGCGACGCACTGCCTTACTGCCGTCCGCCAGCAAGTTATCGGCCTCGAAGCGGGCATAAAGCCGTTCCCATGCTTCGTCTGTCCTTGTTTTCATTTTATTCATTACCATTATTTATTCCGGATATAATTATCAATTTCGTTTCGCAGCGCCCGAAGCGTTTTGGTCATCTCCGCCTCCACCGTCTTGACGGACAATGAAAGCGATGTGGCTATTTCCGCATATTTCATTCCTTTCATGCGGTGCATCTTGAATATCTGCTGCCTGCGTTGGGGCAACGTCTGAAGCGTGTGTTGAACCAGTGCCTGGAGTTCCTTGTATTCCATCTGCCGATGGGGATCGGATGAATAGCCGGGTTTGTCTCCTGCCAGCACAGATGTCCGATATCGTTCCTTCACCTCCTGATGTTCGCAATACTGAACAGCCTCATTCCGCACCGACCGGTAGAGATAACTCTTGACGGACTGGAATACCTGCAATTCCGCACGGTTCTTCCACAGCACATAGAACAACTCCTCCACAATCTCCTCGGCGGACTCCATAGTGCCCGTGATACTTGCGGCATACCAGCAAAGAGGGGAATAATATCGGCGGAAGATTTCCTCGAAAGCCTTTATATCGCCCTCCTTTATTTTGGCCAGTATAATCAGTTCATTCAGCATACCCGGTAGTTTTCTTGGTTGCCTCAAATATAGTGAAAACTATCAGATAATCAATTGGATTGTTTTCGCAATTTATCTACCGCATTCTCTAATGATTCCGTAGGTTCTATGATGTTGTAGCTCTTCCAGAAATCCTCGCTCCAATATTCATCTACCAAGTCATAGAACACTTGCTTCTGTTTGAATGTATTCTTGTTGGAGATATTAGTGGTGGGACGCTCTATTCTGTCAGTCACCACCATCTCGGAGAAAGCGGTATAGGTAGCGGAGAACAGCTTCTTCTTCCAGTCACACTTGAAGCGGATGACATTCCGGATGTAGTTCAGATAGGTTTTGGAATCCTGTTGCTTGTAGGTCACCAAATAGCTGACTTCCTGCGGGCGGAATCTCAGTCCGAGGGGTTTCTTGTGAAGAATGGCTTCTACGGCTTTCACCCGGTTTGCCATATCCAGTTCGAACTCGGCACGGGTAAAGGATAGACGTTCATGGTCGATATACAATTTCCCGATGAACAAAGCATACATCAGGCTGACACGCGGACGGAAGCTGATGACGTATTGCATACGATTGTCCAGGTTGACCGGTTCTTCCATACGGAAATCATAGTAATCCAGACTTTCCTTGCTTAGCAGAGCATCGCCGTTCTTCACAATGTCCAGATAGAGAGACAAGTTAGGACCTCCCAGCACTTTGACGGCCAGCGTGTCGCTTTGGCGTTGGCTCAGCAGGCGACGACCTTTCAGCAACTGCACCTTGTCGTTTTCTACATCACGGTTGCTGTAAGGTGTTTTATAGACATCCATCACAGCTTCGGACACGCTGATGTAGCGGCGGCGCTTCTGCACCGTTTCGCGATAAAAGGCAGTCAGCATATTGTCGTTTGCAGAGTAGTTTAAGGGAATTTTCTGGATGGCTTGCTCCACAATGGCACGGGGATTATTACCAAAGACTACAATCTCATTCAGCATATTGGGGGCGGGTATCATCCATACAGTCAGATTATTTCCCTTCCCGACTTCCTCTGCCGAGAGGCGCGTACTGAGATAACCGATGTGGGAGACTTCCAGGCCGCGAAAGATTTCGGCTTCGGTCACCTTTAGGGAGAAAGTACCGTCGGCATTGGTCACCGTTCCCACATTGCTACCTACAACAGAGATATTTACGTTTTCCAGTTTTCGCCGGCTATCCTTGTTTTTCACTACACCGGTTATGATGAGGTCGTTCATCGCAGCATCTTGTGCCATCAGCGGAGTGGTACTTGAACATAGAAATATGATCAGACACCCAAGAGTAAATCTTACTAAGTTTTTCATATGGCATGGTTTTAAGGGGTTTCTATAGTTAAGAGCGGAGGGAAAGGAAGAACCCTACGGATTTTCCGGGAAAAAGAGAGGTTTGTGTAGAAAATTAAAGGGATTAATTGAACTGTTGCGGGTTCCTTTGGCTCATAATGACGTAAATGATGACCGGTGCACCGATGATAGGTGTCACGGCATTCAGCGGAATGATGCCTGACTCGCCGGGCAGGACACAAATAAGGTTGCAGAGCAATGCTACTGCGCCTCCGCTGAGAATAGTGACGGGCAGCAGGGAGTTGTGATTGGCCGTTCCCAATATCATGCGGGCTACATGGGGCACAGCCAGACCGATAAATGCTACCGGTCCGCAAAAAGCGGTAGTGATGGCAGTCAGCAGTCCGGTGATAACCAGTAGCCAGTTGCGCACACGGCGGATATTTACACCCAGGTTCTCGGCATAGCGTTCGCCCAGCAGCAAGGCGTTCAAGGGTTTTATCAGCAGCAATGAGCCGAATAATCCCAGTACGGTGACCAGCGCAAAGGCAGGCATCTGTTGCAGGGATACGCCACCGAAGTTGCCCATTCCCCAAATCATATAAGACTGCACACCCTCTGCCGTAGCAAAGAAATTCAGCAGGGCGATGGCGGAAGAGGCGATATAACCTATCATGATGCCTGTTATCAGCAGCATGATATTGCTCTTTATCAGTGTGGAAAAGAAAAGGATAAGCGCCATAATCAGCATGGCGCCGATAAATGCACCCGCCAACACGGAGAAGAAACCGGACAGGCTGAAAGTACCTGCCGTGATGCTACCGCCAAACAGCAGCATGACAAAGGCTACGCCCAGGCTTGCCCCGGAGTTGATGCCTAGAATGGATGGGCCTGCCAGCGGATTCTTGAATGCCGTCTGCAACATCAGTCCGCAAACCGCCAATGCTCCCCCGCAAAGCAAGGCCGTCAGCGCTTGGGGCAAGCGGGATTCCCAAAGGATGAAGTTCCAGCTGGCCTTCCCTCCTTCTCCACCGAGAAGGATACGAAAAACATCGGCAGGCGGAATCGACACCGACCCTACCAGCAAATTCATTATAAAGAGCAGCAAAATAACTACTCCCAAGCCGATGCCGTATTTCCAACCTTTGGACATATATTTTATTCTTTTAGTTTGCAAAAATAGCGCAAACCTCCCAAATCTCCTATTTCGGGATGCAGAATCTGTATCAAATCTGCCAACAGATAGTCGGGACGAAAAGGCGTCTCTTCATAGAAAGGAACTTTTGCCGTATTGCAACCATATACATTCCGCTCTTTGAAAGCCTTGAAACCGGTGTATCCGATATAATCCGCTTTCAGATCGGAATAGGTCATGTCGCGGTCGCGATTATACTTGATAGTCCATACATCCGCATCCCCCGCCTTATCAAATACCGTTTCAAAAGCCAAAGGCACAGACCCGCTATGCCTGTCATCAGCAAAAACATATCGTCCGCAAGCATCCCGGAAAAGCCTTCCCATCGTACTGCGTCCTCCCGGCACATACCATGCCGAACCACTCTTCAACTCGCTGACAATAGACAGAGACACTGACGAAAGCGCCGCACGCATCTTGAGCAGCTGATAGCAACTATCCACCTCGGCAAAAAGGCTGTCCGCCTTCGCGGTAGCGCCGAAAAGCAGTCCATAGAAACGCATCCATTCAGCACGTCCCAAAGCGGATGTTTCCATATAGTCGGCACATTCAATAATCGGGATATTCAGTTTCTCGATGCGCCCATACCCACCGCTATTCTCAAACGGAGAAAGCAGGATAGCATCGGGGTGCAGGTCAATAATCTTCTCCATATCGGGGTTCATACCGTCACCGCAATCTGTGATAGTGCCATTAGCTACTGCCGCCTGTACAGCCGGCAACTTGATGTACTTCAAATCGCAGATGCCGCCAATACTGCTGAAAGCACCCAACTTATATACCAATCCGCAATGCACAGACGAATAGACTACCGATTTGGAGAGAGGCGTGCGCACAACAGTCCCTTCCGGCAAGTGCTCCGGCAGAGGCTCGGCAGCAGGCACCAGCACATAGGTGTGCAATGTTTTTAGCGTATCCCAAGGGTTGCGCAAGGTGGCAACGGTATAGTCGGGATAAGCGACTAACGTCAGGTTGTCGGCATAGCGCAGGGGGATGGTGTCACCTTGCGTTAAAGCAAAAGCAGTCTTACTTCTCCCCCCGCAAGAGGAGAGAAACAAGACTGTAATCCAAAGAATAGAAAAGCTGGAAATTCGTTGCATATTCTTATTCGGTTACAAAGCGCATATTAGTAGTATAATATCCGGTTTCAAATTGACCTTTGGATGCACCGTCACTGCCATATACATAAATATCATTGAGTGCAGAATAGGGTTGGTCACCAATATATACATCTCCCGAAGTCGGGTTTACCGCAATGAATGCCGGATTCTGGAAATTACTAAAAGCTACAAATTCATTCGTCTTTTTAGTATCCATATCATATACTCCGATTGATCCAGGAACACTTGAATAATAGTCGGCATAAATGAAGTAAACCTTTCTATCTTTTATAGCAGCACTGCTGGCATTACAAATCGACTCAACTTTATCTGTGGCCGGATCGAGACATTGCAATGTACTGGAAATAGTTTTACCATAATCTCCGCAAGAAATAAAATATACCTTTCCGTCTTCACCGGTAAAGCAAACATTATAAGGATTCAACAATACCGTAATATCTTTCGTCTTAGTAAAAGAAGCAAGATTAACAACCGCTATCTTATCTTCGGCACCATAACCTGAGATATTTACATACAATTTACCATCGGTAGCAGTCAATGCTTCCGGATGGTCACCCACTGCTACTGTTGCTGCTACTGCCAAGCTAACAGTATCAATTTTAGAAACTGTTCCGTCATACGATGTAAAGTAAACATTTCCATCTGTTGCAGTCAAATAACGCGGTTCTATAGGCTCACCTGCATCATTTGCCAAGTTCAAGGTCTTTTCTCTCTTAAAAGTTTTTCTATTTACAATCTCAATCTTGGCAGACGAACTACATGCAATATATACTTTAGAACCGTACACACACAAATCTTGCACATCTCCGATGCCCTCACCGTTGGCTGCGGCAAACAAGTCATTGCTAACCTTTTTAGTTTCTACATCATACCATTGCACAGAACCATTGTTAGCGCCCCAATTTCCTGTATTAATAACGTAAGCTCCGGTAGTAGTCACAGGCGGTGTGGGTGGTATGACTTCATCGTCATCATCATCACTACAAGCTGCAAACAGACCTAATGCTACAGCCATTAATGCTACTTTGTACCAATACTTTTTCATCGTTTCTTCTTTTTAATTTGTTTATAAATAATAATTGATTGTTATTTTATAGTTACGCCCCGGCATGGGATAGTAACGAACTATCTCATAGTTTTTGTTGCTCAGATTCAAGGCATCCAGTTGTACACGCAGCGAATGTTTCTTCCATTTGAAAGCACGCGAAAGAGAAATGCTGTGGTCTGTGTAAGGTTCAATGCGATTAGCAGGTATGTTTTGAGCAATGAAGTATCGCTCCGAAGCATACAGCAAATTATACGTAATGTTGAAGTAGGGATTCTCCAGTGTCAGACTACCCGAACCGGAATGCTTCGGGGTGTATATAACCTGATTACGCCATAGCTTACTGTTACGGTCGGTGATGTCTTCTGCCTGCATATAATTATAAGTAGCCATGAGGTATAGCTTATAATGCTCTGCCAATTTCATTTCGCCAGCCAGGTTCACGTCCATGCCGATTGTCTCCGCTTTTCCCAGATTGCTCATCTTCCAGATGAACATAGTAGGTACTGCAACAATCTTGTCTTCCACCTTATTATAATAGGCATCCACCGATAAACTCAGATAATCGATGAATCCCAGTGAGTTGGAATTCCAGGTAGTCCCAAAATTGACTTGTCGGGTGGTTTCAGGTTTCAGATTAGAGTTTCCTATTTTCAGATAATATAAGTCATTGAATGTCGGTACCCGAAATATGTCTTTGTAAGAAGCCCGGAAGCGTAATCCAAAATCAAAAGGTTTCCACGATAAACTGAGAGCCGGCGAGAGATGCTTGCGGTCGTCGGCAGCATCACCTGTACGAACATCCTCTGTAATAAAGGTATTCAGCAGGGAAGCCGTAGCAGAAAATCTCTTGTTGCTATAACGCGCAGCAACAGCAGTCAGATACGTAAATCGTTCGGGAGACTGATTACTCTCCAAAGTAGTTGACAAATAATTATAGGCAAAGTCTTGTGCCAAGGAGAAGGACAAACCTTTCACCGGCTCAGTCCATAGCGTGGCGGACAAATAAGTCTCCGTCTGCCGGAAACGATCGTCTGTAATACCCGAAGATTCTTTATTATAATCACGGTTCCAGGTATAGTTGAACTTTCCGCTTGCTTGCAATTTCCACTTTTCCGAAAAACGATTTTCGTATTTCAACTGGCCGAAATAATTACGGTCATAAAGTCGTTCGGCAGCATAAGTATTATCATAAATCACTCCCCCGGGCAATCCTCTTTCCGAATCGAAAAGATAGGCTTTCGCTTTCAAATCCTGCTTATCGCTCAAAGCGGCAAATAGATTGACTTCTGCCCGATACGTCTCTATATCGCTATTATTACGTTTAGAGTCTATCCATTTAGTACCATTCTTCAATTTAAAGGGATAATTGCCGTCTGCCCGTAAATAATTCACATATCCTGTAAGGCTGAAAATGCCGTTCAACTTCTGTGCATAGAATAAAGATGGATTGACCAATCCATAGGAACCGGCATTTAAATTAGCTATCAACCGGAAGGGACGTTCATCTAAGTCCGGCTTTGCAGTTTCAATGCTCAGTGCACCGGCAGAAGCGAACATCTTTGCTGTCTGGTAAATATTATCGCTTTGCCCGATGCTCAATGTCAATTCCGAAACATTATCCAAAGAAAAACGGGAAATGTCTATTTGTCCGGACTGGCAATTACTTATCGCCACTCCGTCGTAACTAACTGCCGTATGCTGTGCTCCCAAGCTGCGTACAGATACGGTCTTTAATCCACCAATTCCGCCGTAATCCTTGACACTGACCCCGGAGAAATGACGGACAGCATCCGCAACGTCCAACACTCCCAACCGCTCCATTTCAATTTTCTTCATCTGCTGCAACGGTGCGGCCGACGTGAGCGAAGGTGACACACGACGCCCTTTCACATTCACTTCCGGAATGGAATGTACTTTTCCGACAATGGTATCTCCCAACTCTTGTGCATGCAAATTAATGCATATACATGCCATAAAAAGACATAAAAGGAGTTGTACCCTAATATAGGACGGGTTACTTTTAATCATATATAAATAGATTAGAACTTGTACTTCTCGTGCCCTTTCCTCGAAGACACAAAGAGACGAAAGTTTTGCAGGTCTTCTGACTCGTTTCCGGTGTATCGCCTTCCCATCCTTCCTCAAAGAACAGTGGCATTAAGTATGATACCCCACACATGAAACTCACAGCAGCGGGACTGTCCGGGATTTGCACCCGATTCCCTTTTCATCCGATCCCCCGAATAGAGGATGCGGAACAAAACGTTGGCAAAGATAAGAATATATTATGATATAGCAATCAAAAACGACTCTTCAACACCTTTTATCAATTATTAAATCAAAAACTGAGAAATTAATTACCATTGTAGCTTTCATTTCCTAACTTTGTGACCTAACCACTAAAAAAGTTGCCATGAAATACAAATTATTAGTTCTTGATGTAGACGGAACACTCCTCAACGACGAGAGGGAAATCAGTAAACGGACATTGGCCGCCTTACTGAAAGTTCAACAAATGGGAGTGCGGATTGTATTGGCGTCCGGCAGACCTACCTATGGATTGATGCCACTGGCCAAAGCTCTTGAATTGGGCAATTACGGTGGATTCATCCTGTCGTACAATGGTTGTCAGATTATCAATGCGCAGAACGGGGAAGTGTTGTTCGAAAGACGCATCAATCCCGAAATGTTGCCTTACCTGGAAAAGAAAGCGCGCAAGAATGGTTTCGATATATTTACTTATCATGCAGATACTCTCATGACTAACCAACCCGAGAATAAATACATTCAGGACGAAGCCCGGCTGAACGACCTAATCGTAATTGAAGAAGACGAGTTCTCCACTGCTATCGACTTTGCGCCCTGCAAGTGTATGCTGGTCAGTGATGACGAAGAGGCACTGATTGGATTGGAAGAGCATTGGAAGAGACGCTTGGCAGGAACTCTGGATGTTTTCCGTTCCGAACCCTATTTCCTGGAAGTAGTGCCTTGCGGCGTTGACAAAGCAAATACACTGGGGGCTTTGATGGAAGATTTGGGTGTGAAACGTGAAGAAGTCATCGCCATTGGAGACGGTGTGTGCGATGTGACCATGCTTCAACTGGCAGGCGTAGGCGTAGCAATGGGGCATTCGCAGGATTCCGTAAAAGTATGTGCCGACCATGTGACAGCTTCGAACGAAGAAGACGGCGTAGCCTTGGCTGTAGAGAAATTAATCCTGGCAGAAGTCCATGCCGCCGAAATACCTTTGGATCAACTGAACGCCCGGGCACGCCATGCGCTAATGGGCAACCTGGGAATACAATATACTTATGCCGCCGAAGATCGCGTAGAAGCAACCATGCCGGTAGACGAACGTACCCGCCAGCCTTTCGGCATCCTGCATGGGGGCGCCACCCTTGCACTGGCAGAAACGGTTGCCGGACTCGGCTCCATGATTACTTGCCAACCCGATGAGATTGTAGTAGGTATGCAGGTCAGCGGCAACCATATTTCTTCGGCACACGAGGGAGATACGGTGCGTGCCATCGGTACCATCGTCCACAAAGGTCGTTCCTCGCACGTATGGAATGTAGATGTATTTACATCGACCAATAAGCTGGTATCTTCGATACGGGTAGTGAATAGTATATTGAAGAAGAGATAAAGACATCATAAAGAAAACACTTGCAAAGATACTTTGCAAGTGTTTCTATCCTGCTTCAAAAAAGGAACGCCGTAAATCAATGATTTACGGCGTTTCTTAATTATCTTGTTAGTGATTCTTACTTCACCTCCTCAAAAGTAATATCAATTGATTATCAGTAACTTATATAACACACGTGACAAATACGTGACAAATATTATATAAGTACATCATACTATATCAAAATAACTGCAAATGTTCTTTAACTATAAATCCCAATACATCAATATTATAGACTTATTTATTCTATAATGGATTCCAATATATCACATCAGATATAAATCACTGATGCAAAGATAATATTTTCCTTTAATCAAACATCTATAAATATATCATAATATCAATAAGTAACAAACAAATTTAAGCCATTATCTCTAGTACCACTAAACAGATAAAAAGTCTCACTAGTGTTCCATTAAAATTGGGACACTAGTGAAGCCAAACACATACTAAATTTCAAGACCTCAATTGCAACACCTGTAATACAGTGATGATTAATGCATATTTTCAGTATTCAGTAAGTCTATAAAACTCATTCCTGTTGTATCTAAGGACATTTTCAATAATGTCAATGCAAAAACGGCTCTCATTATCTTATCCAAATAAAAACCCAACAACTATATATAATATTCTGTAATACAATATCTTGCAAACTTTTTATTAATGATTCAATATTATTAGACATCATGCCAACAATATTGCACATAGCATGATGAGAGTGAATGTGTCCAAACTCTCATAGACTAAAAATCACCCTCGCCACAGATTGTTGGAGTGAGGGTGATTTCGTTAAAAGGAGAACAAGGATCCACCCCTTTTTTCTTATATACACCTAATAACTATCAAGTTACTAGAATTCAGATATTTGAGCATTAAAGCCATACAGGTTTTGCCATTTTTGTAGCTTTCTTATTTTATACCTCTTTTTCTATCGATTTCAATGACTTTTTTGAAGCGAAAAAACTTCAAAAAATCATTGTTATGTTTACGGTAAATATCAAAGGGAAAAGAGACCCTAAAAACATCCATTTTGTTAAACTCGAAATGGTGTTCTACAAGCGAGGTTATGCTCGCGTTACAAAAGTTATCAATATCACAGGGCCCTACTCGGAGTGGGATCAAAAGTCACAGCTTTTTGTCGGGAAGGAGGCTTCTGAAAAAAATAAGTCTCTCCAGCAGCAAAAACTCAAATACCTCAAAGTTGGCGAGCGTTGGGATGCCCAAGGCAAAGACTGGATTCCGGTGGAGCTATCCCATTATTACGATACCGACCCAAACTACCGAAACAAATACATCCCAATCTCGGATCTTATCGAAGAACTGGCAATAAAGTTCGATAATCAAGAACGATATAAAAATGGGCGTGTACTCAAAAGTCTATCTACATCGCGAAAGTATCGCTACCTAAACACCTTGCTACAGCAGTTTACTCGAAGTAAGTATCATCGGGATTTTACAAAGTATCGGTTTCGTGATCTAACAGAAAAATTCCTTCAGGATTTTGTGGTTTGGATACAAGTGCGAGCAGCAAAGAATGGAAACTCTGGCGACGTCAGTAGCAAACTCCGAAAATTGAAAGCAGCCTGCCTTTATGCCAAAGAGCAAGGAGTCTACAATATCAATCTTAATGCTTTTGGTTCATTTAAGGAGAAGCTGAAACATCGCATTACTACCCCAAAAGGAGTGTCACCGGAAATTATGGAGCAGATTGAGGCATTTGACCGTACTCTGCTTACCAAGAAAGAACAACTCTATCTTGACTTGTTCTTGTTTAGTTACTATGCCGGAGGAATGTCTGCAATAGATGTTTGTCTGCTTACTCGTAACCAAATCAAGGACGATCTGATTATCTATGATCGTACTAAATACGACAAACAGGCGAGGGTCATCATCATCGACAAAGCAGCGGAAATTATCGAGCACTATCGGAACGAAGCATATATGAATTATGTCTTTCCAACCATCAAGCGTTACAATCCAACCCAATCTAAACTTTACGGACGAGTGAAACGAATAAACGCCAAAGTCAACGAGACGCTACGAAAAATCTGTGACCATTGTGGTATCAAATCACGAGTGACGTGGGGAACCGCTCGCAGCAGCTATATCTCCAAGATGATTGACGAAGGTTTTCACCCACTCCAAGTCGCAGAATTGGCAGGCAACTCCCCGCAAACCATCTACCGCCACTACTATACCATCTCCGATAAAGAGAAAATGAAGGAGAAGATGAATGATGTTTTTTAGTTCGTAACGATTTTGCTTTGAGAGTATTAATAATTATGTTAACTTTATCGACTCAAAGTTTATTATAGTATGAAAATTGAAAAAGTACATATAAATAATTTTAGACTACTCAGAGCCGTTGATATTTCGTTCGAAGATTTATCAACAGTAATAGTAGGTAGAAACAATTCAGGAAAAACATCTTTAACAGAAGTCTTTAGACGTTTTTTTGTTTCTCGTAATTTTAATCTGGAAGATTTCAGTTTTGAAGCGATTCAAGAGTTTAAGCAGCTATGTATTGATTTTGCCAATGGGGAAGATGAATTGATAATACGTAGCAAACTACCTAAGATTGAATTAAGATTAGATGTTAAGTATGATAATTGTTCTGAGGACTTTTCTTTAATAAATGATTTCATTGTTGAATTAGACCCAGAAGTATCTAACGTTATCATCAACATATGCTATCAGTTAAAGGATGGGCATATATCACCATTATTTATAGGTCTTGATGTAGATAGAGATGATTTCTGCCTTGTTCTTAAAGAAAAAATAGCAAAGTTGTATCATATTCAAATTACAGCAAGCGATCCGGCAGATACTGAAAACACGAAAGATATAGATCACAAATCCCTACTGAAGCTGATCAAAATTGATTTTATCAATGCGCAAAGAGGTTTGGATGATGTAACAACAAAGGAAAAGGATATTCTTGGAGCAATTCTTAGTAATATATTTAGACTATCCTCTTTGGAATCAGCTCCTACAGAAATGCGAGCAAAATATGAAGAGCTAGACGCAACAATAAAAAACATTCAAAATGACGTTAACCAAGAATTAACTGAAAGAATAAACAGTTTTCTACCGACACTTTCTATCTTCGGTTATCCAGGACTATATGATCCCAATTTAAGTACGCTTACAACATTTAATGCACAATCAATCTTAGATAGCAATACCAAAGTTAGATATATTCATAACGACTTAATTTCTCTTCCTGAATCATATAATGGACTTGGTTCTAGAAATTTAATCTATATTCTTTTTCAATTATATAGTTATTTTAGAGAGTATCAATCTCAAGAAATTTTACCAGGGTGTCACATCGTTTTTATCGAAGAACCTGAGGCGCACTTACATCCTCAAATGCAGGAAGTTTTTATAGATCAAATAAATAATTTAATAACCAAATTCTCCTCGGATCTAAATAACGGATTGCAGTGGCCAACTCAATTTATTGTAACTACTCATTCAACTCACATTGCGAACAAAACAAGTTTTAACACTATTCGATATTTTTTTAAGCGAGGCGATTCACACTCTACAATTGTGAAGGATTTCAATACAGAATTTAATATTAGCGAGTACCAAAAAGATCGGGAGTTTATCTATAAGTATTTAACATTGACAAAATGCGATCTCTTTTTTGCGGATAAAGCCGTAATGATAGAAGGTGCTACAGAACGAATTCTCATGCCATTATTTGTTCAAAAAATAGATGAAGATATTAAATCAAATTTGTCGTCCCAATATATATCATACGTTGAAATTGGAGGGGCATATGCTCATCATTTCTATAAATTCCTTGATTTCTTGGAACTAAGAACATTAGTTATAACAGATTTAGATTCTGTTAAGAAAACAACTGGAAATAAGGGAACAACGTATTCTGCTTGTCAAACATCAATAGGGAGTCATAGCTCAAATTCCGGAATCAGAAATTGGTTTGAAAATAAACCAGGATATGCAGATTTAAGCTCCATTCGCAGTAAAACGGATGAACAGAAATGTATTAATCATCGTAGGATTGCATATCAGATACCTGAGGTACCCAATACGATTCCTTGTGGAAGAAGCTTTGAAGATGCATTTATTCTTGCAAACAAATCGCTTTTTTCGATAACGGGACGGGGAAAAGCCCTTGAAAAAAGAGTTTTTGATAAAGCTCAAGAGCTAAATGATTGTAAGGCGGACTTTGCGATAAAATGGGCTTTAAAAACTGGTTGGGCAATTCCAAGATACATTAAAGAGGGGTTAGTATGGTTATCGAAATGAGGAATATAAATACAGTATTAAACCCTGCAGAACAAGCATCGAAAGAGACTTTATCTGCAATGTTCTTGGCAATCGACAATAACCAATGCTTTAGGTTAGAAGCTGGTGCGGGTGCCGGTAAGACCTACTCCTTGATAGAAGCTTTAAAATATACCATATCCAAATATGGGAAGCTGTATCTGAAGCAAAATAGAAAAATAGCGTGTATTACGTATACTAATGTCGCTAAAGATGAAATAAACAGTAGGCTTGATAATCATCCTATAGTGTATGCGGAAACTATTCATGCATTTAGTTGGAATATGTTAAAAAGTTTTCAAAAAGAAATGAGATCCTTTATTCCATCAATAAGTGAAAAATGGGAGACTCGAATTACAGAAATAGGAGGAATAAAAAATCAGACTATAAAGTACGATTTGGGATACCCATCGGCTTCAGAAGAAGAGATCACATTGCATCATAATGATGTAATTGACATTATGGTGCATTTTCTAACATTTAAAAAATTCCGAACTATATTAGAAAGTTCATATCCCATATTGTTCATTGATGAATATCAAGATACTAATAATAAATTAGCCTTGGCTATTAAAGAACTACTTATAGAAGCTGACTCAAAAATGCTCATTGGCTTATTTGGTGACCACTGGCAAAAAATATATGGTCATTCATCTTGCGGAATTATTGAATCAACTAGTATAAAATTTATTGGTAAAAATGCAAACTTCAGATCAGACAAGAATATTGTTGATGTGTTAAACAATATGCGTCCTGATCTTCCTCAGTTTTCTAAGAATATAGAAGCGAAAGGTGAGGTTGATATTTTACACACCAATAGCTGGATTGGAGATCGTAGAACGGGCGGACATTGGGGTGGAGATCTCCCCGTTGAAGTTGCCCACGAAATTCTCCATAGCACAATAATTAAATTGACGGATAAGGGATGGGATTTTTCGCCTGAGCATACTAAGATACTGATGCTAACTAACAATATTCTTGCAGCAGAGCAGAATTATCTTTCAATCGCTAACATATTCTCAAATACAGATGATTATTTGAAAAAGAACGATGAGTATATTAAGTTTTTTGTTGATATAATAGAACCTATTTGTGAATACTACAGTCAACGTAAATTCGGGAAAATAACGGAAATCTTAGGAGGAGGTGCAGTCGCATTAAAAAAGGCAGAAGATAAAATATTATGGAAAAAGAGTTTAGATCGTTTACTAGGGCTTAGGATTAGTGGTACAATAGGAGACGTTATTGAACATCTGCAATTAACAAAACGACCAAGATTATCATATAAAATAGAAGATGAAGAAACGAAATTCCAGGCTTTAAAATTATTAGACGATATACCTGAGGAAGAAAAAACTTTTTTTGAAAAGACAGAAAGATTGAAGGCTGTTAGGTATAGTGAAATAATTACTCTTGCTAACTACATAAATGATAAAACACCGTTCTCAACAAAGCACGGAGTGAAAGGAGCTGAATTTGATAATGTTTTAGTAGTATGCGGTCGAGGTTGGAATCAATATAATTGGAATCAAATGCTAGAATGGAGTAATACTGCTGTGCCTGATGATAAAATTGAGACTTTTGAAAGAAATAGAAATTTGTTTTATGTTGCATGTTCAAGACCTAAGAAACGATTAGCTATTCTTTTTACTCAGCAGTTATCATCATTAGGAATCACAGCTTTAAAGAAATGGTTTGGGGCTCAGAATATCCATTCTTTTAATGATGAGTATTAATAAAATTCAATATCATAAACATATAGAATAAAGACTAATTAAATACTAAAAAGTAAATATTGTGGTTGAGATAAATAAACTATAATTATATGAACAAACCATTTATATTGACCTATATAGATTATTTCAAACCAGAAGAATCTATAAATGAATATACTGAGTACTCTTCAGTGTTAAGTTTAAACGTTTTAAAAGGTACAGAAACTCCTGCAACATGTGTGTTAAGCCTTGAAGGAGAAACTTTCACCAAAGCACATCAGGATGTTACTGATTTGTGTGTTTATGCAAAAGCAGGTTTCATAAAGTTTTTAGAGAGTGGAACATTGACCTTAGTAGCACGGGAAGAAACAGATCTTAGTTTGAAGAAATCTTTTTCTCGACTCATTCAACTTCTTGAGGGAGAGACTAACACTCGAAGTTTTCAAGATACCACCGATGTGAAGTAGAATGATCTTAATTGTTACATACAAGAATGACTATACCGCAGATTATTTAATTAATAAATTGAATAATCTAAATGTGAAGTACTATAGATTGAATTGCGAAGATATTCTTAATCAGAGAATATCTATATCAAATATTACGTCCGTAACAGCCTCTATTAATGGTGTTAGTAAATTTGATTCGGTTTGGTTTAGGCGAGTAACTCTTCCTGATTTAAACATTACAGCCACAAAAGCTGAATATCTATATTATTATGCTGAGTTAGAGTC